>CAMOTT010000154.1 GCA_946626015.1 uncultured Clostridia bacterium
CAAGGGAGCCTTTTACTATACCGCCGCCCAAAACGCGGTCAAGCTCATTGAGCCCGGTGGTGTACCTGAGCTCTGTATCATCGGCTATGTTTTCAAGGGTCAGCGCCTCTATCGAGCCTATGTTTACGCTACCCTTTGATTTTTCTTTTGTATCGCCGCTTCTGTATTCCTCCACCATTGTGTTCCACTCGTTGCAGCCGGGGCAGCAGCCAAACCATTTAGCGCTCTCGTAGCCGCACTCACTGCAAACAAAGATATTTTTGCTTTTTGCTGGCATTTAGTATTCCTCCGAAATATTTGTGTTCACCGCGCCTATTATCCCGCAGGCAACGGCAAAGGATATTTTACTTTGGTAATCTTCGGTTTTGAGTTTATTCGTTTCCTCGGCGTTTGAAAGGAAACCGCACTCCACAAGAACAGCCGGAGCATTTGAGTGATAAAGCAGATATATCTCCGTACCGGATGGCTTTACCGCCCTTTTGTTCTCGGGCTGTATATTTTTGACCACGCTTTTTTGTATCGACTCCGCAAGCAGTTTACTGCGGGGATCGTTCTTTGAATAGAAAACCTGGGTCCCGCTGTATTTTTCCGAGGTGAAATGGTTTTGATGTATGCTGACAAAAATCCCCCCCGGCGTTGAGTCTATTATCTTCATCCTGTTATGAATATCGGAGATCTTTTTTTGACGGATAGTGTCCGCGTCCTTATCATGGATGGAAATATCCGTTGTCCGGGTCATTATCGTACCCACACCAAAACATTTTAAAATATCGTTGAGCTTTAAGGAGATCGAAAGATTTATGTCTTTTTCAAGAGTGCCGTCTTTGCTTTGGGCGCCGCCGTCTACTCCGCCGTGACCGGCGTCTATAATAACCGTAGGCAAGCCTGTTTTTAAATTGACAGAGGACATAGCGGAATCGTTTTGATAAAAAGTATAGAGAACTACAAGGAAAAATAAAACAGCAAAGACACTGGCCCAGATAATTACCAACAACCGCTTGCTCAAAGAACACACCCCTAAAACAAAATTTACAGTAAAAATAATATGCTGTAAATACCGCTTTATGAATACCGGGGTGCGCTGAACATCAGCTGTTTTTTCTGTGTTCCAGATAGTCCTGCAGTATTATTGTTGCCGCAACCGCATCAACTACGTTTTTGCGTTTTGCGCCCCGCACGTTTGTCTCATTGAGGTAATTGTGCGCCAGCACAGTGGTCAGCCTTTCGTCCCACATCGCGGTTTTGACCCCGCTTTTCTCCTCCAGCTCCGCCGCAAGCTCCCTGCATTTGGCGGCTCTGTCCCCCTCGGTCGCGTTTATATTGACCGGCAGACCAACCACCACAAGCTCAGGGGATCTTTCCTTTATAATTTCACATATGCTGTCTATCAATTTTGGCATATAGGTCTGCTTGATAACAGTTACGGGAGAGGCAAGCATCTCCATTTTGTCGCAAATGGCTATGCCTGTTCTCGCGTCTCCGTAATCGACCGATAATATTATCATAAGGCTCTCACCTGCCCTTCAAGGAGTTCAAAAAAAGGTTGCATTAAGAAAATACAATTCCAATGCAGCCTTGATTTGAATGATCGTTTTATCCGAATAAATTATCCCAGAATTTTTTTGTTGTCGGTTCCGCTGTTGCCGGCTCGGTGTCAGGGATATCGGCCGGAAGTTGTTCATCTCCCGGTGAAACAGGGTTTTCTTCATCCGCAGCATTGACACCTTCGGTAACTTCTTCACTGTTGCCTCTCCTGCCAAACAGATAATCCCATAAACCGCCGTTGCCGCCGGAAGAGTTTGACGGTGATGAGGGCAATAAGCCGCTGCCGCCTCTGCAGGATGTGCAAACTTCATTGTAGTCTTTTTTAAACCAGCCTGTGGCTGTTGAATAGCAGCCGGGTCCGGCAATAAGACCGCTGTTTTTACAGTAAGTCTTTTCTTCAGCCTCTCCGCTCTTGGGGAATTCTTTTTTCTCAAGACCTTTGTGGATCCTGTCAAACACCTCGAAGAATATTTTACCGGAGGGGTTTACATTGAAATTCATCTTCTTTGCGATGTCATAGCCGTACCAGACAGCGGAAACATAATAAGGAGTGCCGCCTACGAACCATCTGTCATACTGATCCTCGGTAGTACCGGTCTTACACATTATGGGGAACTTTCTGACGTGATCGCCCGAACCGTAATACGAGGTGTTGACAGTCTTGAGCATCTCGCACATAACGTCGGCGGTGCCGGGAGAAAGCACCTGTTCACCGGTGCGGTCAGGCTCAAGGATGGTTTCTGTGCCTGCGCTGTTTGTGACCTTGTAATAACAATAGGGCTTATAATACTTGCCGCCGTTGCCGAAGGATGCGTAGGCAGCCGTCATTTCAAGGGTGCTGGTGCCGTTTGTCATAGCGCCTGTTGCAAGCGGAGCAAGGGCTGAATCCTTCTTTTTGTCCACCTTTGAAAGATGGAACTTTTCTGTCAGGAATTCAATGGATGTTTCGGGTTTTACCTTGTCGTTGATAACTCTTGCAGAAACTGTGTTAAGGGATTGCTGGATAGCGTAAACCGTTGTAACGCTCGAATTGCTGCCGTATGATCCGTTGACGTTCCTCGGCCACAGTTTTCCGCGGTAATAGATAGCGTAGTCCAGGGTTCTGCTGGACCATGTTATAAGGTTCTTTTCTATAGCAGGAGCGTATGCGGATAAGGGCTTGATGGTAGAACCGGGCTGGCGGAAGGATCTTGATGCTCTGTTGAGACAGCGCTTGCCTGCCTTGGGTCCGGCCTGGCCGATGATACCCACTACCCTGCCCTCATAGTCCATTATGGTCATAGCTGATTGGGCTGCGGGATTTTCCTTGGTATCCTTTTCTTTAAAGGTTATCCTGTTTTCGTAAACGGTTTCAAGCTCCTTCTGGACATTAAGATCGACTGCGGCGTAGATTTTTAAACCGCCGTAGTAGATCTGATCGACCGCCTGGGAGTCCGTAAGACCCTGGCTCTCTTTAAGATCCGCTATAACCGAATCTATAACAAAGTCGATATAGAAGCTCTGGAACTCGCTGTCCTTTTCCTCAGATTTCTTTGCTGCGTTTTTCTTTTCTTCGTCCTTAGCTGTGGGAACGTAGTCCTCGCTGT
Organism: uncultured Clostridia bacterium; assembly: GCA_946626015.1. Taxonomy (GTDB): domain Bacteria; phylum Bacillota; class Clostridia; order Oscillospirales; family Acutalibacteraceae; genus JAAZFZ01. The sequence continues at coordinate 3,132 of CAMOTT010000154.1, forward strand.
TTGTAAATACCATTTTGTAGCCGACTGCCTCATCATACTCCTGCTGGGAAATGAACCCCTCCTGAAGCATCATTTTAAGACAGTAAAGCTGACGTGTCCTGTTTTTGTCGGGATTGAACAAGGGATTGTACGCATATGGAGCCTTTGTGATGGAAACTATCGCGGCACATTCCGCAAGATTAAGATCCCAGACGTCTTTACCGAAATAAGTCTCCGCTGCGGTCTGAACGCCGTAACAGCCGCTGCCGAGATACAGGGTGTTAAGATAAGCCTCCAGAATAAGCTCCTTGCTGTAATTCTTTTCAAGGTTCAACGCCGAAAGTATCTCGTTGTATTTTCTGACAAAGGTTACGTCCTTTTCGCCGGTGAGGTTCTTTATAAGCTGCTGGGTGAGAGAAGACGCGCCCTGACCCAGATTGGCAGGCTTGGCCACAACGCCGCCGACTCTGATCCAGTCAACGCCGTGATGGGTTTTGAAACGTCTGTCCTCAAGGGCTATGGCGGCATTTTTCATATTTTTCGGGATATCTTTGTAGTCTACCCAGATTCTGTTCTCCTCGCCGTGCAGCCTGGCGATCTCCACCTCTTTGCCTTCGGAATCATAGGCGTAAACTATCGAGGTCTGATTCTGGCTGTTCTTCTTTTCCTCAAGGTTTATGACAGCCTCGCCGGTAACCACAGATATAATGTTTACAAATACATAGCCGCACACAACGCAGCCGGTAAGAAACACTATCAGAAAAAGAGACAGAAAAACACTCAGGGCAGTTCTGCCGCCCTTGGAGCGTTGCTTTTTCTTCTTTGAACCTTCTTGTTTTGTTTTAGCCATCAGTCATACTCCTTAAAATATAAAAAGACGTTTTTCTATATTTTGACTTGGAAACACGTATGTTATACCGAGGAAAAAACGGCGCGCATACAGTAATTACCATAATTATTTATAATATTATATAACGGAAATGCTGTCCCGTCAACCTTTTTAAACATTTGTTTACAATTAGAAGGCCAAAAAATTATTGATTTGCAAAAACAGTTGTTATTTTATTTCCTTTCTGTGGGATAGATGTATGCCTATATGACCTATGCCTAAAATCAAATCGGCAAGGGCAAGAAAAGGATTTTTTCCGTAAACAGCCAGAAGCATATATGCGCAAACCGGCAGCGTAGCCCCGGCCACAGGTACGCCAAGCAGCGAAGAATAAAAATCCTCCATGGTTTTTTCGCTCTTGAAATACCTTATCCAATAAACTTCATAAAGCAGCATCAAAAAGCAGGCCGCC
>CAMOTT010000155.1 GCA_946626015.1 uncultured Clostridia bacterium
CCTCGTTGTCTGACCGGGTATGCCTGCACATGGCGTCTTGGTCTATGATCATGCAGGAAAGCCAGTAATTAGGCACAGAGTTGGCCTGATCAAATGGGTTCATGGAAACAGGAAGATCACTTAACCCCTCTTTATATCTCTCGTATATGGCTTTTTTCTGAGCTATATGCTGCTTGAGGTAAGGAAGCTGTCCCCGGACAACTCCGGCAATTATATTGGACATACGGTAGTTGTAACCCAGTTCCTCATGCTGGTACCAGGGAGCGGCTTCTCTGCTCTGCGTTGACCACTTGCGCGCCTTGTTTGCCGCGTCAAGGCTGTCGGTGAGCAGCATACCGCCGGAGGAACCGGTTATAATCTTGTTGCCGTTAAAGCTGATGGCATTATATGTACCGAAGTTACCTGTCTGTTTGCCCTTATAGGTTGCGCCAAGAGACTCCGCCGCGTCTTCGATCAGGACAACGCCGTGCTTTTTACATATATCTGAGATCTCATCCAGCTTTGCCGGTGTTCCGTAAAGGTTGGCAACAACGACCGCCTTGGCCTGAGGATATATCTCAAAGGCCTTTTCGAGCGCAACAGGATCCATGTTCCAGGTATCGTATTCTGTGTCGATGAAAACAGGTACACCGCCCTCGTAAACTATGGGGTTTACCGTTGCGTCAAAGGTCATATCGGAGGCCATTACAAGATCCCCCGGTTTGATGCCCGCAAGCTTGACGCAAAGGTGCAGTGAAGCCGTACCGCAGGAAAGACCGACAGCGTATTTGCAGCCGATCAGTTCCGCAATGCTTTTTTCAACCTCGTTGATGTTTTCGCCTGCGGTGGTGACCCAGTTTTTGTCTATGGCGTCCCTGACAAATTCAAGCTCCTCCTCGTGCCTTGTGGGAGAAGAAAGCCATATTTTGTTCTCAAAGGGTTTAAACAAACACATTTCATCAATACCTTCATTCGTCTGAGAATACGTTAAATACAGATATCTGCACATACACTAATACAATATCATAATATATATAAAAAATCAACACCAAATGGCTCAAAAACAAGTATAATTCAATAATTGGCAACAAAAAGGCGCAAAAAAATCCATCGGAGCGGCAACTCCGACGGATTATAAGCTCTTAATTTTATTTGTGGATATCTGCGGCTGTGTCCTTGCGGATAACATCATGAGCTCCGCCCTCAACAATACTTGTGGCGGAAACAAGGGTAAGCTTTGCCTTTTTCTGCAGCTCAGGTATGGTCATAGCTCCGCAGTTGCACATTGTGGATTTGACCTTTGAGAGAGAAACGGCAACATTGTCTTTTAATGAGCCTGCGTAGGGAACGTAGGAATCAACTCCCTCTTCAAACGAGAGCTTTCTGTCGCCGCCAAGGTCATACCTCTGCCAGTTCCTTGCCCTGTTGGAGCCCTCGCCCCAGTATTCCTTGTAATAAGTGCCTCTGATGGATATTTTCTCCGTGGGGCTTTCATCAAACCTTGCGAAGTACCTGCCAAGCATCAGGAAATCCGCTCCCATTGCAAGAGCAAGGGTCATATGATGATCGTAAACTATGCCGCCGTCGGAACAAACGGGGATATAAACACCGGTTTTTTCAAAATATTCATCCCTTGCCTGACAGACGTCTATCAGAGCTGTCGCCTGTCCTCTACCGATGCCCTTTGTCTCTCTGGTAATGCAGATAGAACCGCCGCCTATACCGACCTTTATGAAATCGGCTCCGGCGTCCGCAAGGAACAAAAAGCCCTCTTTGTCAACAACATTTCCTGCGCCGACCTTGACGGAATCCCCGTATTTTTCACGGATCCACGCCAGAGTTCTTGACTGCCACTCCGAGAAGCCCTCGGAGGAATCTATGCAAAGTACGTCCGCGCCTGCGTCGATCAAAGCCGGAACTCTCTGCTCGTAATCCCTTGTATTTATTCCGGCGCCCACAACGTAGCGCTTGCTGGAATCAAGGAGCTCGTTGGGATTGTCCTTGTGCGCATCGTAGTCCTTGCGGAAAACGAAATACTTGAGGTAACCGTTTTTGTCAACAATGGGCAGGGAGTTGAGCTTGTGTTCCCAGATAATATCGTTGGCGGTTTTTAAGGACGTGCCCTCTTCGGCTGTAATGAGCTTTTCAAGCGGCGTCATAAACTCAAGGACCTTTTCCTCGCCGGTCATTCGGCTGATCCTGTAGTCCCTGTCCGTAACAATGCCAAGGAGCTTGCCGTTAGCGGTACCGTCGTCTGTTACGGCAAAGGTGGAATGGCCGTTGCGGTTCTTTATTGCTATAACGTCCTTAAGAGTCTGTTCGGGCATCACGTTGGAATCGCTTATAACGAATCCCGCCTTAAAGCTCTTGGCTCTTGCCACCATGGCGGCCTCATCCTCCACGCTCTGAGAGCCGTAAATAAAGGAGACTCCGCCCTCTCTTGCAAGAGCAACGGCGAGCTTTTCGCCGGAAACGGATTGCATTATTGCAGAAGTCAACGGAATATTGAGGGAAATCGAAGGTTCCTCTCCCTTCTTATACTTTACCAAGGGAGTTTTTAAAGAAACATTTGCCGGTATGCACTCACAGGACGAGTATCCGGGCACCAGTAAATATTCATTAAAGGTGTGGGAAACTCCGTTGAAATAACAAGCCATATGATCGCTATGCGATTCAAAAGTCGCACAAAAAGAGATAAATAGGTTCCCTTTTATGCCCGAATCGCTCCTCCTCTCTGATTTTTAACGCTGTTTAATATTTAAACCAAACTCCACCTGTCAGGGCGGAGTTTGGCGTTTTGATTAGAACAAGCCTAAGATCTTGCCGTCGTCGGTAACGTCGATCTTCTCTGCTGCCGGTGATTTGGGAAGACCGGGCATGGTCATGATCTCACCGGTGAGCACGACGACAAAACCTGCGCCTGCGGATATTTTAACATTTCTTACCGTAATTGTAAAGCCCTCGGGAGCACCAAGTTTTGTGGGATCATCAGTAAAGCTGTACTGTGTCTTTGCGATACATACCGGGCAGCTTCCAAATCCCAGGGATTCAAGGGTCGCGATCTGCTTTTCTGCGTTGGATGTGTAGTTGACGCCAATGCCTCCGTATACCTTTGTGGCAACGGCGTTGATCTTCTCTTTAAGAGACATTTCGTCGGAATAAGAGAAGGTAAAGTCTCCCTGCTCCTCTTCGCAGAGACGTACGACCTCTTTGGCAAGAGCCTCTCCGCCCTTGCCCCCCTCGGCCCATACGGTCGAAAGGACAGTGTTTACGCCGAGCTCTTTACATTTGGCTATGATGAAGTCGATCTCCTTGTCCGTGTCCGTGGGGAAACGGTTGACAGCTACGACGCAGGGAAGCTTATAGACGTTCTTGATGTTTGAAACGTGTCTGAGAAGGTTGGGTATACCCTTCTCGAGAGCTTCTATATCCTCTGTCGCGAGCTGCTTTTTGTCAAGCCCGCCGTGCATTTTAAGCGCCCTGACAGTTGCCACTACGACTACCGCATCGGGTGTAAGCCCTGCCATACGGCACTTGATGTCAAGAAACTTCTCAGCGCCAAGGTCAGCGCCGAAGCCTGCCTCTGTTACTGTGTAATCGCCCATTTTGAGAGCCATTCTTGTTGCCATGACCGAGTTGCAGCCGTGGGCAATGTTTGCGAACGGGCCGCCGTGAACGAATGCGGGAGTGCCCTCAAGGGTCTGAACAAGATTAGGCTTGAGCGCATCTTTGAGCAAAGCGGTCATGGCTCCGTGAGCCTTAAGATCGCCTGCCGTCACGGGCTTGTCATCGTAAGTATAGCCGACTATTATTCTGGCAAGTCTTTCTTTAAGATCTGAGATGGATGAGGACAAACAGAGAACAGCCATGATCTCGCTGGCGACTGTTATATCAAAGCCATCCTCACGGGGAACGCCGTTGACCTTGCCGCCCAAGCCGTCAACCACAAAGCGGAGCTGGCGGTCGTTCATATCAACGCAGCGCTTCCAGGTTATCTTTTTGGGGTCGATGCCGAGGGAGTTGCCTTGCTGGATATGATTGTCCAGCATAGCGGCAAGGAGGTTGTTTGCCGCGCCAATGGCGTGGAAGTCACCGGTAAAGTGAAGGTTGATATCTTCCATCGGTACGACCTGGGCATAGCCGCCGCCGGCAGCGCCGCCCTTTACGCCGAATACGGGACCCAATGAGGGCTCGCGAAGGGCAACGGTAACGTCTTTGCCGATCCTGCGAAGTCC
>CAMOTT010000156.1 GCA_946626015.1 uncultured Clostridia bacterium
CTTGCTGAGCCCCAGATATTCTCCGGCAAAGGCTATGTCCTTCGGGTCGGCTGTCTGATACCATTCTTTAATGGTGGCGTTGTCATGGGTGCCGGCATAGCAGATGCAGTTTTTGTTATAGACGTGGGGCAGGTAACTGGAGGGCTTGTGATGGTCAAAGGCAAATTCCAGCACCTTCATACCGGGCAGACCGCTGTCAGCAAGCATCTCCCTGACCTCGGCGGTCAGTATGCCCAGATCCTCGGCGATGAAATCCATATCCTTGAACCAATCGGTGAGCACCTTTACCAGCTTCAATCCCGGGCCCTTGACCCATCGGCCGTTTTTCGCGGTTTTGTCTCCGTAGGGGACTGCCCAATAGCTCTCAATGCCTCTGAAATGGTCGATGCGCAGCACGTCGTAGAGCTTTTGGGCGCCTCCGATACGGCGTATCCACCAGCCGTAGCCGTCCGCGTCCATCTTATCCCAGCGGTAGAGTGGGTTGCCCCACAGCTGACCGTCAGCCGAAAAATAGTCAGGCGGCACTCCGGCAACCTCTTTTGGCACGTTGTCCTCATCCAGCTGGAACCATTGGGGCGCGGCCCAGACGTCGGCGGAGTCCATGGCCACATAGATGGGTATATCTCCGATTATGCCGATGCCTTTTTCGTTGGCGTATTTTTTCAACTCATCCCACTGCTTGAAGAAAAGATACTGGAGATAGATAAAAAAGCTCACGTCATCCGAAAGCAGTTGAGTGTATTTCTTGACCGCGTCGGGCTTTCTCAAGCGTATGTCCTTGTCCTCCCAGTCGAACCACGCCTTCATAGCAAAATGACGCTTGACAGCCATATAGAGGGCGTAATCCGGCAGCCAGCCTTGATTTTCGGCGCAAAACGCCGCAACCTCCGCTTTGTCCCGTTCCTTGCCCCGCTGATAAGCTTTGTAAAGCACGTCAAAACGGTTTTCGTATATTTTTGCGTAGTCTACCCTGCGGCTGTCAGCGCCCCAATTCGGGGCATCGCATTCCTCTTTTTTGAGGAGTTTATCGTGAATCAGCTCCTCAAGGTCTATAAAGTATGGGTTGCCCGCAAATGTGGAAAAACTCTGATACGGGGAGTCGCCATAGCTTGTGGGCCCCACCGGCAGGATCTGCCAGTAGCTTTGACCGGCGTCAGCCAGAAAATCAACAAATTTTTTTGCGGCCTTGCCCATGGCGCCGATGCCGTACTTTGATGGCAGGGAGAATATGGGCATCAATACGCCGCAGCTGCGTTTGAGCATAGTTCAACTGTTCCTTTCAAAGCGCCTGGACAGGCGCGGTTATATAGTGTCAAAACAACTCAGGCTGCCGCACATTGAGCTTTCAAAATGCGGCAGCCTGTAAGTTCTTTTTTAATTTTACAGCTCCGCCTCGTATTCCGTGACGTTGAGCACGGTTTCACCGTCTATCTGAGCCGCGCAGGGTCTTGAGAACTTGACGTGGATCTTGTTGCCGGTGAAGATCTGAACCATATCTGTTTTTGTGATATGTTCGCCCTTGAAGATGGAGGGGAAGGTGGTAAGCGCTTTTATTTTGCTCTTGGACATATAAACTACCACGGTGAGCTTGTTGGAGTTTCTGTCCTGCGCGGGGGCCATCTTCATGCCGCCGCCGTAATATCTGCCCTTCATTGTCGGGGCGATCCAGACATTGTCGAATTCATGGGTCACGCCGTCCACAGTGACTGTGGCGTGGCAGGGCTTAAAGTGGAAAAGCAGGCCTTTGATGGCGATACCCGTGTAGTCGATCTCTTTGTTTGGGGTGGCAGCTTTGATCTGATCCGCCACTTCACAGCAGTAACCGTCAATGCCGAAGCCCATATTGTTGAGGAACAGCTTTTCAAGCCCGTTCACTCTTACCGTGGGCAGGTTGGTGATGTACTGGTTTACCAGCACCAAATCGCCGGGTTTCTTCTCGATATCATTAAAAAAGTCGTTGCCCGTTCCGCTGCCCAGCAGGTAGACGTTGTTTTTAATCTCATAACCCTTCATGGCGTTCACAAAGTAGTTGAGAGTGCCGTCGCCGCCGATAAGGACGACCTCGTCCTCCGGGTTAAGCCCGTCAAAATATTTAGGATAATCAAGACCTACGGCGTCGATAAGCTCAGGGTTGCCGGGAACCTTTGGTTTTATTCCGTTGTTCGCTTTTGAGTTGTACAGATAATATCTCATAAAAACACCTCCGTTATATTAAACCGAGAACGATCAACAATTCGCCCAATGAATATGTCAGCATAACAAGGAAATGGGTCTTTTGCCGGCTTTCCTTATTAAACCTTACAAAGAACAGGGAAGAGTCGGAAATAAAGAACAACACCGCGCCTATGCAGGTCAGGACAGTGCTCAGGGAGCAGGTGTTTATCATCCTGAAAACAGCAAAGCAGTTCATAGCCCCGTTGACAAGCAGATAAAGATACATGGGGTAGAAAAGAGCCTTGGGCAGGTGGGGCTTGAGCTTTGAAAACAGGAAGGTGACGATGGAGATGAAAACCAGCGCCAGTATTATTATTGCCGCAAGGGGAACGTTGGCAAAGTTGATGTCATAGTTATAGCTCAGTATAAAGAAAACGTGGCTTATCATAAAGGATATCCCGCCAATAGTGAACCACTTGACCCCGGGGATGATCAGCAGCACGTCGCCGAGCCAGCTCAAAAGCAGCGCCGTTACGACAGTCCATTTTACAGCCGATGCCGCAAAAACGTAAAAACCGAGGAGCGACAGCAGAATAAACGGCTTTGTGATGCCGCGGAGCATTTTGTTCTGTTTTTTTGAGGCATACAGATGGATGGTTGTTGAAATCAAAAAAATCGCCAGAAAAACATATTTCATGACCTTTCTCCTCCTTGTGTATGTATATTTTATACAAAAAACAGCGATATGTCAACAGGCTAATTTAAATATCGCAACTAAAATATATGATGCTTAACAGAAAAACCGAACCCTTTTGATAAAAATCATACAGGCTCGGTTCTTGTGAAAAACAATGCGTTTTGTTATTCGTTTTTTATTGTTCCGGCAAAGAGGTTGAGCAGGGCGCAGGAGATAATGAGGCTCCCGATTATGTCAGTGAACCAGTGTACCCCGGATATCAGTCTCAGGATCACGGTAGCTATGACCGTAGCCAGACAAATTACCTGCAAAATACGCCTGATGTTAATGTTGGCAACGTAGTATCTGAGCATCATCATAACGCTGCCGCCTATAACAACGGCAAGCATTGTGTGTGAGGAGGGGAAAGAGGCCTCCGGCAGTGTTTCGCCGGGCATTATGACCGGCCTGTAATTGATAATGACCTTTTCAAAAATAGCGTACAGCCCAAGCAATATAACATACAGCTCGCCCAGGGCTATTATCCTTTTGTCCACCTTGAGCAGGCTTCTTCTGCGAATAACCTGCATAAGCCCCGCAAGGGCAAACACGGCGCCCATAGCTATCAGCGCGTAACCCAGGATCTCTGTTATTTTGTACATAGACATATCGGTGCCTAAAAAATCAGAGACAGCCTGGTTCAGGCGGGAAAGACCGACCTCAGTACCGGCAGGACCTATCGCGGCGACGTCCACAGTTTTAAGCAGCGCAATGAACGCGATAAATGCCAGAAACAAAACCGCCGATATTATAAAATTGTTTTTCTTTTTCATAAATATCATCCTTTCGGAGAATGAACAGCCGATAAAAAAACAGCGGCCGTTCAAGTTTCAACAGGCTTCAGTATAACATTTATATAGAGAAAAATCAACCAATATAACAATATATCTAATTTCGATTTTAGAACAATAAGGGGCGCACAAATTATTATTGATATTTTTTTTCAAAAGCTATTGCAAAAAAAATTGTTTTATGATATGATATCTACTGCTTGGAGTTAAGAGCTCCTGTTTTTTCTGTATATGGCCCGGTAGTTCAGCTGGTTAGAACGCTAGCCTGTCACGCTAGAGGTCGACGGTTCGAGCCCGTTCCGGGTCGCCATATGCTGCTATGGCTCAGGAGGCAGAGCACATCCTTGGTAAGGATGAGGTCACCAGTTCGAATCTGGTTAGCAGCTCCATAAAATGTCCGATTTCGGTCGGGCATTTTAATTCAGGACCATTAGCTCAGTTGGTTAGAGCAACCGGCTCATAACCGGTTGGTCCGGGGTTCGAGTCCCTGATGG
>CAMOTT010000157.1 GCA_946626015.1 uncultured Clostridia bacterium
GAGATCGAAAACTGGTGTGTTTCCGGCTTCGATGACTCAAGCTGGCAGGCTGTGACCCGCGCCGAACAGCCCCGGGGCGAATACCGCGTGTGTGACGCAGACCCCATCCTTGTGACAAAAGAGCTGCCGCCGATGGATATCCGGGAGGCTGTTTTTGATGAGCGCGTATATCTGCGCGACTCGGTCAAGATACCAACACAGTACACCTTTAACGAGGCCGGCAAGAAAGGGATGCTTTTCGATTTCGGGGTAAACGCCGCCGGTATCTGCCGGTTGAAAATAGACGGCAAAAAAGGCCAGCGGATCTTTATCCGTTTCTGCGAGCTTGTTACAACTGACGGAAAACCCTCCACAATAAACAGCGGACACTTTGCCCCTGAGAGCTACGGCCAATCCCTGCTCTATATCTGCAAGGGTGAAAAAGGGGAGACCTTTGAGCCCTCGTTCTGCTACTACGGCTACCGTTACGCCATGGTGTTCGGCCTTGAGCCTGAGCAGACGCGCCCGGAGACCTTAACCTATCTTGTGGCAAACTCCGCAATTAAGGAGCGGGGCAGTTTTGAGTGCTCGGATGAGACAATGAATGCTCTGGGACGCATGACAAGGGTCAGCGACCTTGCCAACTTCTGGTACTTCCCCACAGATTGCCCGCACAGAGAGAAAAACGGCTGGACAGGGGACGCCGGGGTCTCCTGCGAGCATATGCTGCTCACCCTTACCCCGGAAAAGAGCTACCGCGAATGGCTCAGAAATATCTGCAAGGCTCAGAACGAAAAAGGTCAGCTTCCGGGTATCGTACCCACGGGAGGCTGGGGCTTTGATTGGGGCAACGGCCCCGGCTGGGACAATGCGCTCTCGGAGCTTTGCTTTATGATATGGCGTATGAGGGGGGATCTTGCCCCGGCAAGGGAGTGCGCCGATTCTCTGCTGCGCTATGTGGCGTACCTTGCCGACAACAGGGATGAAAACGGCCTTATAGACTTTGGATTGGGCGATTGGCTAAAGCCGAAGACGGGCACAGAGACCGCGCCGGTGCGCTGCACCAACACAATGATGTCCATGTACATAGCCGACAAAACCGCAAAGCTTTTCGACGCCATGGGCAAGCCCCTGCGCCGTGACTTTGCCCGCAGACTTTGGACGGAGCTGCGCCAGGCCTTCCGCAGGGAGCTTGTGGATTTTTCTACAATGACCGTTATACCCCGATGTCAGACGGCTCAGGCGATGGGTATCTATTATAACGTGTTTGAGCCGGAGGAACTGGAACAGGCGAAAAAAGCTCTGGTAGATATCGTTCTTGAGAGCGACGCTCACATTGATTGCGGTATGCTGGGGCTTCGTGTCATATTCCACGCCCTGTCCGATTGCGGCAGGGGAGACCTTGCTTTCAGGATGATAACCCGTGACGACTTCCCCTCCTACGGTATGTTTGTCAGGCGGGGGCTTACAAGTCTGCCGGAAAATTTCCTCCCGGACGACCGACACGACAATCCCGATTCCCTGAACCACCACTTTTTCGGAGATATCGTAAGCTGGTTCATACAGCGCGTTGCCGGGCTCAGGGTCAATCCTTATGGCCGGGGCGAGAATGATTTTGAGATAAGTCCCGATTTCCTTGACGATCTTTCGTTTGCAAAAGCGGCTTACGACGCGCCCTGCGGTCATGTTTCCCTCCGCTGGGACAAGACCGGGAGCGGCGTGACCCTTGAATTGACCGTGCCCGACGGAGCTTCGGGGCAGATCATATTGCCCAAGGGCTACACCTTTGCCGGAGGAAAGACAGCGGCTCCCCTGGCAGGCGGGGCTTATGATATCCTCCGCAGCTAAGTCTCGTTTTTAAAATATACGGAAAAACGGCTCCGCGAGTTCAAAAGATCCGCGGAGCCGTAATTGTTGTGATCCGGTATTTATTTTTCTGTATCAGAAACGAGCAATGCGGATAGGGTCTTGTCTGCCGCAACGGTTATTTTGATGACGACAGTGCGTATCGCTTCGCCCTCCCAGGGACGCAGATAGTTGAAGGTCACCGTCGCCGTGCCTTCAGCCAGACCCCGGAAGGAGAATACTCTTGTGCCCGGCGCGCCTGCGGTGATGCCCGATGTGTCGCCGGAGATGAAATGGTTGTCAGTCGCAATGACTATACGGGTATCGGAAATCTCAAAATCCCAATCAAAGCCGGTGGAGGGGTTTGACTTCAGGGCAATTACGGCAGTGACCCTGCCGCTGTCGTAGCTTATCATATCGCCGGGCGCCTCCACCTTTCCTCCAAGCTCTATACCCAAAAACGCGCAGATGAATATTACAAGGCTCATTATCCTGCTCAATAGTTTTTTGAACATTCCGGTCACTCCTTTGGCAGATTTTAGTTAATATAAAGTATTATATCACAAATTTAAGCTTTTGTCACCGTCTGATTTTTACGGCCGGAGAGGTATTTTTACGGCCGGAGAGGTATTTATTTTTCAGCCCGGAATAAAAGCGATACTTTTGGCATATCCTTTTAACGGGTGATAATATGAAAATTGATTGGAAAAAGCTGTTGATAAGCCTCTTTGTGCCTCTGGCGGCGGGCGGAGTGTCCGCGCTGCTCACAAGAAACGGTATGGAGAACTTTAAGGCCTTGGAAAAACCTCCGCTTTCACCTCCGGGCTGGTTGTTCCCAGTGGCGTGGACGCTGCTCTACATTTTGATGGGAATTGCCTGCTATCTTGTGTGGACGGCGCCGAAAAAGCAGCCCAACGCGCTGTTTTATTACGGAATACAGATCTTTTTTAATTTTTTCTGGTCAATAATTTTTTTCAACATCAAAAATTATCTTTTCGCGTTTATATGGCTTGTTTTGCTCTTTGTAGCGGTATTGATAACCACAGTAAAGTTTTATCGCACTAAACCACCGGCAGGCTGTCTGATGCTGCCGTATATACTTTGGTTGACCTTTGCCGGGTACCTTAATATGGGCGTATATCTACTCAACCGTTAGCTTGTGCGGCTTTAATGTGATTGCAATTCTGACAGAACATCAAACGTCTCGGTGGATGAGTTCCGCCGGGGCGTTTCGGTATGTTTTATTTACAAAACATTGCAATCCGGCAGGCTGCGTGGTAAAATTGTTTTAAGGAAAAAGAGAACGCAAAACACGGATGTGTACGGCAAAACGAAAAATAAAGCGAAGTCAGCTTTAAGCAGGGAGGGCGATCCTTATGCGATGCTCAAAAATTCTTTTGCGGTTGATTTGCGTGCTGCTTTCGGCAGTTTTGATTTTCAGTTCAGGCGCGTCGGCTGCGGCTGAACCCCGGAGTGCGGAGCAGGCAAACGACCCGTCCCCGATCATCTATGTTATCGGCAGGACAACGGTCTACAGCAAGCTCGGCACGCCGGAGGAAAAAGAGACCCCGGATCTGCAGCAAAGCAAAATATTGGAAGCGGTCAAAAAGGCGCTGCCATACCTTGCAAAAGCTATTCTTTTTGGTCAGTGGGACGCCTATGCCGACAAGGCCTATGAGTTTATAATGCCCGTCTTTGAGGACTTTGGTCTGGACGAAGCGGGGGAGGCCAAGAACGGCTCCGGCGTCAAATTCAAATGGACCGAAGCGGGCATATCAAAGAACTATAAGGGCGACAGCCCGTACACCTACCGCTTTGAATATGATTCCAGGCTTTCTCCGCTGGAGATAGCCGACCAGCTGAACGAGTATATCGAGGCTGTCAAGCGCGTCACGGGCAAGGACAAGGTTTCGCTCATCGGCAGATGCCTTGGCGCGAATGTTGCCCTGAGCTACGTCTGCAAATACCAGCGGCCGCGACAGTATGCCGGGCTGGACAGCTTTGTTTTCTACGATCAGTCCGTCAGCGGTATTGAGGCGCTGGAAACGGCGTTCAGCGGCAGCGTTAAGATCGACCCGGTCTCCGCCGGCCGGTTCCTTGGAGAATATGAGCTTTACACCGGCAGCGAGACCCTGGATAAGATCCTGCCCCTGACCT
>CAMOTT010000158.1 GCA_946626015.1 uncultured Clostridia bacterium
TCTCGCTTTATCATAAGCGCGGTGGTCACGTCGCAAACGTCGGAAAGCGCCACCCAATCGCCGAAGGAGCACATACGGTCGGTGCCTCTTGCGCGGGCATAGGCGCAGGCAAGGAGAGAATCATCAAGGCCTTCGATGTCGTCAACAAAGCAGGCCTTCTTAAGCTTGTCGGAAAGCGGAACGCCAACGGCCGCAGAGGTGGGGCTGACGTGCTTAAAGGATGTGACTGCGGGAAGACCGAGGATCTCCTTGAGCTCCTTGACAAGCTGCCATGAGTTGAAAGCGTCCAGGAAATTGATGTAGCCGGGTCTGCCGTTGAGGATCTCGATGGGCAGGTCGCTGCCGTCCTTCATGAAGATCTTAGAGGGTTTCTGATTGGGGTTACAGCCGTACTTTAATTCAAACTCTTTCATTTTAAATCTCTCCCGTCAATTATTTGTTTTTATTGATAAGTCTTGTTTCTTCCGCTTTTGTTTCAACGTCCGTGTAGCTGACATAGAGCGAGATCTTGTTGTCTTCGTTCAGCGCGTCCCAAAGCTTGTCCGTAAACTCGTCTATATCGTTGGGTATGGCAACTCTCTCAGGCTCGCCCTGGAAGGTGGGGATGGGGTTGCCGTCGCAGACATAGGTGTGCACAAAGTGACCCAGACCCGGAAGCGAGGGATAAGCAAAGGTGTATCTGTTGCAGGCGCTGCCGTTTTCATCGGCGCTCTTGAGTATGCTCATTTCATAATCAAAATCCTTGTCGCCGAAGTTGATAATTCCGCTTATTCTCGGGGTAAAGTTTGGAGCGTCGGGCTCAAACTCCCTTGATTTGAGAGACTCGTGGAAGGAAACGCCATTCTTAAGACCCTCAAATATTGTGTCCGTCTGGTCGCCATTGGTGACGATGAGCTTGTTTTCATACTTCCTCAACGCGGCATAAATGATCAGACTGGGATCCTCTACCTTTGAAGCGTCAAAGGGCTCGGTAAAAAGAACATCGTCCTTCTTTGTGAAGATCCTGTTGCGGCTGTTCTGGCTTCTGCCCATGATGAAGTACGCGGTAACAGCCTTTTTGCCGTCCTCGGATCTGCCGATCACAATACCTCTGCCCACATAGGAATTGTCACGAATGAGCTCCCCTATGTCGTTGATTTTGTAAATGTTCATTTTACATCTTTCCTTTCTGATATTTGTTTTGAAACTTTTTCAACCGCCAAAGGAAGTATGATCCATTCGGCTTGTTCCATAACCTTTTTTTGCAGCGTTTCCGGAGTATCGTCATCCGCTACGGAAACCGCCTTTTGCATAATTATCTCACCGCCATCGGGAATCTCATTGACAAAATGAACGGTGGCCCCTGTTACCTTTACGCCCTTTTCCAGAGCCGCCTCGTGAACCCTAAGCCCGTAAAAACCGGCTCCGCAGAAGGAAGGAATCAGCGATGGATGGATATTGATTATTCTATGGTCGTATTTGCCTGTAAATTTTTCGGTAAGTATTGACATAAAACCTGCGAGAACTATCAGATCTATATTGTTTTTTTCAAGGGTTTCCATAATTTTTTGTTCCATGGCCTCCTGGCTGCCGCAGGCTTTTCTTGTGATGACAACAGAGTCGATACCGTTGTCATCCGCCCTTTTGAGCGCATAGGCGTCCGCTTTGTTTGAAACCACAAGCTTTATTTTCCCGCTTTTTATTATGCCGGATTTTTCCGCATCGATAAGCGCCTGCAGGTTAGTGCCGCCGCCTGAAACCAAAACGGCAATATTAGTCATTTTTCTCACCGACCTTTTGAAGCAGAGGCAGAGCGACGCCTCCTATGGAGTTGCCCAGAACCACCATGATCTGGAACAGGATTATCCTGGAGTCAAAGATCCCGGAAGCGCCGAAATAAAACATATCGGCGATGGAGTGCTCAAAACCGCTTAAAATGAAAACGGGGATGCAGAAAAGTATTGCCAAAGGTGTTTTATGATCCCTGAAGATACTTACGGAGAGATACATGAGCACGCCGCAGAAAACTGAGCGTATCAGAACGCTGAGCAGCGGCACTGTGAGCTTGTTTGCGCAAATAGCTGCCGCGTTTTCGCCCATGGCGGGAATGGCTGCCCTGAGAAGCATACCTAAGAGAAAGGTAGTGATAAGGTTGCCGGCAAGTCCGCAGATAAGATTGCACCAATCTTTTTTTGTGTGGCTTTCTACAATATAACCCACCTTGCCGGTGAAAAGGTAATAGGCTTTATAACAAATGCAAAGCAAAGCGACGGAAAACAGGATAGCGCCTACATATCTGTTGTCGCAGGAAAGGAACACCGCTCCGCCGATTGAAATGAGTATGCCTGCGCAGATGCTGCCTGAAAATGACTTCAGCATATTGTTATCTTCACATCCGATCTAATAATTTTACCGATAATATAAGCGTCCTCGCCGTTTTCCTTCAGCACGGAGACGGCCTTGTCGGCGTCTTCTGCCGAGACTACGATGCTCATACCGACGCCCATATTAAATGTATTGAACATATCACGGTCGTTGATGTTTCCGGTTTTTGCAATAAGGTCAAATATAGGAAGCGTCCTGACGGCCTTACGTTCGACTATGGCGCCGAAGCCTTCGGGGATACTTCTGGGAATATTTTCATAGAAACCGCCCCCGGTGATGTGGGATATGCCCTTTACCTTGACCTGAGACATGAGCGCCAAAACAGGTTTGACATAGATCTTTGTGGGGGTGAGCAGAGTCTCGCCAAGGCTTTTTCCGCCAAGCTCGGCAACGGGAGCCTTGATGTCCGAGTTTTCCACGTCAAAAACCTTTCTCACAAGAGAGAAGCCGTTTGAGTGGACGCCGCTTGAGGGCAGCGCGATTATCACATCGCCCTCCGCTATTTCTTTGTTGTTTATGATCTTGCTTTTGTCCACAACTCCGGTGCAGTAACCGGCAAGATCATATTCGTCAACGGGATAAAAGCCCGGCATCTCGGCGGTCTCTCCGCCTATGAGCGCCGCGCCGGATTGAACACAACCGTCGCAAATGCCGCTGACTATATCGGCAATTCTTTCGGGGTAATTTTTGCCGCAGGCTATGTAATCAAGAAAGTACAGGGGTTTTGCGCCGCAGCAGATGATATCGTTGACGCACATTGCCACACAGTCGATACCCACCGTGTCGTGCTTGTCCATCAAAAAAGCAAGCTTGAGCTTTGTACCCACGCCGTCTGTTCCGCTGACAAGGACAGGTTTCTCTATACCTGTCAGATCAAGCTCGAACAGTCCGCCGAAGCCGCCCACATCTGAGCAAACGCCGGAGGTCATAGTTCTGGCGATATGCTTCTTCATCAGCTCAACAGCCTTGTAACCTGCGGTTATATCAACGCCTGCGGCTGCGTATACATCGGATCTTGAGTTTTCTATCATGGCTTACTCCTTTCCATCCCAGCAGTATGTGCATAATTTTGATCTATCCAAACCGATGGCCTCGATCAGGCCATCGATGGTCTGGTATTCGAGCGAGGCAAGGTGAAGCTCTTTACATATGGCCTCGCGGAGCTTTTTGCCCCTCTCTGTGGAAGGATCGCTGTATTCTTCGATATGATTTAAACCTTCCTCCCCTTCCAGCTTCAATATTGTTGAACGGGTTATAAGGTCGTTTTCGCTTGTTGATCGTGAAAAATTCAAAAATTTGCAACCGTACATAATGGGCGGACAAGCCGAGCGCATATGCACTTTTTTTGCTCCGTTTTCATAAAGAAATTCAACAGTCTCCCTGAGCTGTGTGCCGCGCACTATAGAATCGTCAACAAATAACAGCTCTTTTCCCTTAATAAGCTCGTTTACGGGTATCTGCTTCATCTTCGCAACGGTATTACGCATAGCCTGCCCCGTCGGCATAAAGCTTCTCGGCCAGGTCGGCGTATATTTTATAAACGGTCTTGCAAAGGAAATATGGCTTGCATTTGCATAG
>CAMOTT010000159.1 GCA_946626015.1 uncultured Clostridia bacterium
TTCGACTACGCGGGCACACAGGCCTGCCTCTCCCTCAAGGAGGAGGGCTATGAGGTCGTCCTTGCCAACTCAAACCCCGCGACAATAATGACGGACACAACCATAGCCGATAAAGTTTACATGGAGCCCCTTACCCTTGAATATGTTGCCAAGATCATCCGCTATGAGCGCCCCGACGCGATAGTTCCGGGCATAGGCGGTCAGACAGGCCTCAACCTTGCCATGCAGCTCAAGAAAACAGGCGTGCTTGAGGAGTGCGGCGTTGAGCTGCTGGGCACAAGCAGCGACAGCATCGAAAAGGCGGAGGACAGGGAGCTTTTTAAGGAGCTCTGCCAGTCCATCGGCGAGCCTGTTATCCCCTCGGAGATCACCTATAACCTTGAGGAGGCAAAGGCCGCGGCAAAGCGCATAGGCTACCCCGTGGTTCTGCGCCCCGCTTTTACCCTGGGCGGTACGGGCGGCGGCTTTGCCAACAACGAGGAGGAGCTTGTGGATATCGGCATGAACGCCTTTGCCCTTTCGCCGGTGCATGAGGTGCTCATCGAAAAGAGCGTCAAGGGCTATAAAGAGATCGAGTTCGAGGTAATGAGAGACTCCGAGGATCACGCCATCACCATCTGCGGCATGGAAAACGTCGATCCGGTGGGCGTACACACAGGCGACTCCATAGTTGTCGCTCCCATACTTTCCCTCAACGACAAGGATCTCAAGATGCTCAACGACAGCGCCATAAAGCTTATCCGCGAGCTGAAAATCGAAGGTGGCTGCAATGTGCAGTTTGCCCTTGATCCCGAATCCAGCAAGTATTATCTTATCGAGGTCAATCCCCGTGTTTCCCGTTCCTCTGCCCTTGCTTCCAAGGCCAGCGGCTACCCCATCGCCAGGGTCACGGCAAAGATAGCCGTGGGTATGTCCCTCAGCGAGATAGCCGTTGCCGGCGGAACGGCCGCCATGGAGCCCAGCCTTGATTATATAGTGGCCAAGTTTCCCCGTTTCCCCTTTGATAAATTCAACTATGTTCCCAATGTTTTAGGCACCCAGATGAAGGCCACCGGCGAGGTCATGGGCATAGGCTCAAGCCTTGAGGAATGCTTCCTCAAATCCGTGCGCTCCCTTGAAACAGGGGTGTGCCACTTCCGTCTCAGCAAGTTTGATGATATGTCAACAGAGGATATCTACACCTACATTTCTGAGTTCCGCGACGATAATGTTTACGCCATCACGGAGCTTATTCGCAGGGGCGAGAGCCTTGAAAAGATACATCAGGTCACAATGATAACCGGCATCTTCCTTGAGGCCCTCAAAAAGATCACCGATATGGAAAAAACCGTTGAGGCAAACCCGGGGGACGCGGATATACTCAGGCAGGCGAAGATCATGGGCTTCTCGGACAAATATATAGCCATGCTGTGGAACAAGCCTGAAATAGATATCTATAATCAGCGCAAGGCCGAAAAGATCATTCCTCAGTTCCGCATGGTGGACACTCTGCACACAGGCAAATACATAGCCTATCTTTACTCGTCCTATACGGGCGAAAACCAGTCCATACTCACGGACAAAAAGAAGATAGTGGTTCTGGGCGCAGGCCCCATCAGAATAGGTCAGGGCGTTGAGTTCGACTATTCCACCGTCCACGCCGTGCAGACCATACGCAGAGCCGGGTATGAGGCCATCATCATCAACAACAACCCCGAGACGGTCTCCACCGACTACACCACCGCCGACAAGCTCTATTTTGAGCCCCTCACCCCGGAGGACGTTATGGCAATTATCGACTTTGAACAGCCTATGGGCGTTATAGCCGCTCTGGGCGGCCAGACGGCGATAAACCTTGCCCAGCCCCTTGCGGACAGAGGCGTCAAGATAATCGGCACCGATTGCGACGCCATTGAGAGGGCAGAGAACCGCCGCAGCTTTGAGCATATCCTTGCGGAGCTGAATATCCCCCAGCCCCAGGGCAGAGCGGTGACAAATATCGAAGAGGGCGTAAAGGCTGCTGAGGATATAGGCTACCCGGTGCTGGTCAGACCCAGTTTTGTGCTGGGCGGCCGCGCCATGGAGATAGTCGCCAACGAGAAAATGCTTCGCCAGTATCTTAAGACCGCCGTTGAGATAGATAAGGACAAGCCTGTGCTGGTGGATCATTACATCCAGGGCAAAGAGGTGGAAGTGGACGCCATTTGCGACGGCTGCGACGTGTTCGTGCCGGGCATCATGGAGCTTATCGAGCGCACCGGCGTACATTCCGGCGACTCCATCAGCGTTTATCCCACCTTCTCGGTCTCCGACAAGGTCAAGGGCACCATCCTGCAATACACAAAGAAGCTCGGGCTTAAAATAGGCATCGTGGGTCTTTTCAACATCCAGTTCATCGTGGATGAAAACGACGACGTCTATATAATCGAGGTAAACCCCCGTTCCTCCAGAACAGTACCCTTCCTTTCAAAGGCTACGGGCTACTCCCTTGCGGATATCGCAACGGACGTTATTCTGGGCAAATCCTTGAAAGAGCAGGGCATATTCACAATATATCCTGACGAAAAGGAACGCTACTATGTAAAGGTCCCCGTGTTCTCCTCCAACAAGATAAAGGGTCTTGATCTTTACCTTTCACCGGAGATGAAATCCACCGGCGAGACCATAGGCTACGACGAAAAGCTCTCAAGGGCCATGTACAAGGCTCTGCAGGCCTCGGGCCTCAACTTCCAGAACCACGGCACTGTCGTGGTAACACTTGCGGACGAGGATAAAGAGGAGGCTCTGCCCATGGTTCAGTGGTTCTTTAAAATGGGCTTCAACATTGCCGCAACCTCCGCAACGGCGGATTTCCTTAAAAGACACGGTATCCCGGCGCGCAAGCTTGGCAAGCTCTCCGAGGGCAGCAACGAGATACTTGACTACATCCGCTCCGGTTCGGTGAGCTACGTTATAAACACCCGAGCAATAACCTCCGGCATCCACTTTGTGGACGGCGCGGCCATCCGCCGCTGCTGTACGGAAAACGGCGTGACCATTTTCACCTCGCTTGACACCGTAAAAATAGTTATCGAAGTGCTTAAGGAAATGACCATCTCTGTCTCCACCATTGACGCAATGTAATAACCCGCATTCTATGACCCCGGTTCCTCTGCGCAAGAGGAACCGGGGATTTTTCGCTCCTGCGTGATAAAAAGTATTCCCCGAAAAAAAGGTTTGTTTCGGGGAGCCCTCTGCGGTTCTGCAATAAAACATTCGGATAAATATTGATAGAGGCAACAGGTTGACTTTTTGCTGCCGGCTATTGTATAATAAAAAAACAAAATATATTCAGGAGAGCTTGTTTATGAGAATAACGGACGACATCAGGTACATAGGCGTCAACGACCATATCGTTGATCTTTTTGAGGGGCAGTATGACGTTCCCAACGGTATGGCATACAATTCCTACGTCATAATCGACAGCAAAATAGCTGTAATGGATACGGTGGATATAAAATTCACACACGAGTGGCTGGACAACCTTGCCGAGGCTCTTAATGGCAGAAAACCGGATTATCTCATTGTTCAGCACATGGAGCCGGATCACTCCGCCAACATAAAGAATTTCCTCAAAACCTATCCGGACGCCGCAGTCGTGGCCAACGCAAAGACCTTTGCCATGATGGATAATTTCTTCGGCCCCGGCCTTTGTGAAAACAAGGTTGAGGTCAATAACGGGGACAGCCTTTCTCTTGGCAGACACGAGCTGACCTTTGTCTTTGCTCCCATGGTACACTGGCCGGAGGTCATGGTCACTTACGACGCCGCGGACAAGGTTCTTTTCTCGGCGGACGGCTTTGGCAAGTTCGGCGCGCTGGACGTTGAGGAGGACTGGGCCTGCGAGGCAAGGAGATACTATGTGGGCATCGGGGGAAAATACGGCGCTCAGG
>CAMOTT010000160.1 GCA_946626015.1 uncultured Clostridia bacterium
GCTACCTTATTCAGAAAGAGATCACCTTCATGGGCGGCGCCCTTGAAAATCCCAAGCGTCCACTTGTCGCCATCCTCGGCGGCGCAAAGGTTTCGGACAAGATCGGCGTTATCAGCAACCTGCTCGACAAGGTAGATACACTTATCGTAGGCGGCGGTATGGCTTACACCTTCTTCGCGGCTCAGGGCAAGAAGATCGGCAACTCCCTGTGTGAGGAGGACAAATACGACCTTGCTCTTTCCATGATCGAAAAAGCCAAGGATAAGGGCGTTAAGTTCCTGCTTCCCATTGACACAGTCTGCGGCAGGGAATTCTCCGCCGATACAGAGCCCAAGATCTTTGACGCCGGCAATATTGAGGACGGCTGGATGGGTCTTGACATAGGACCCGAAACGGCAAAGCTCTTTGCTGACGCCATCAAGGGCAGCGGCACAGTGATCTGGAACGGACCCATGGGCGTTTCCGAGTGGGATAACTTCGCGAAGGGCACCATCGCCGTTGCTACCGCTGTTGCCGAAAGCGGCGCTATCTCCATAATCGGCGGCGGCGATTCCGCTGCTGCTGTTCAAAAGCTGGGCTTTGCCGATAAGATGTCTCACATCTCCACCGGCGGCGGCGCTTCCCTTGAATTCCTTGAGGGCAAAGAGCTTCCCGGCATCGCGGCGCTCAACGAGAAATAATCTGACATCCGATCAGGCCAACAAACTATCACGGGCGGGTAACTCCGCCCGTGTGAAATATGATAAGAAAGGTTAGTGTTTTATTATGAACAAAGAACTCCGCAAGGCAGTTATTGCCGGCAACTGGAAAATGAACAAAACTCCCGATGAGGCAAAGACCCTTATCGACGCTATAAAGCCCCTCGTAGCCAATGCCGGCTGCGACGTTGTGGTATGCGTTCCCTACATCGATCTGTTCGCCGCTCTTGAGGCAACAAAGGGCACCAACATAAAAGTCGGCGCGGAGAACTGCCACTGGGCGGCAAGCGGCGCCTTCACCGGCGAGGTCTCGGCAGAGATGCTCAAGGCTATCGGCGTGCCCTATGTTATCATCGGCCACAGCGAGCGCCGCACATATTTCGGCGACACTGACGAAACAGTCGCAAAGCGCACCCGTGCCGCTGTTGACGCAGGACTTACGGTCATCCTCTGCGTGGGCGAATATCTTGAGCAGAGACAGCTTGGCATAACCATGGAGGTTGTACGCACTCAGGTCAAGATCGCCCTTAAGGATATCAAGGAAGAGGAGCTTGAAAACATCATCATCGCCTATGAGCCTGTTTGGGCTATCGGCACAGGTCTCACCGCCACTGCGGAGCAGGCCAACGAGGTCAACAAGGCCATCCGTGACCTTATCTGCGAGCTTTACGGCAAAGCTGCGGCCGACAAGATGGTCGTACAGTACGGCGGCTCAATGAACGCGGGCAACGCGGCGGAGCTTCTGGCTCAGCCCGACGTTGACGGCGGCCTTATCGGCGGCGCTTCTCTCAAGGCTCCCGATTTTGCGGCAATAGTTGAAGCTGCTTCAAAATGATCTCAAGAAAAGGATGAACTCAGCAATGAAAAAGCCTGTATTTTTATGTATAATGGACGGCTTCGGCAAGAATGATTCCGACTACGGCAACGCTATCAAAGCCGCCAATACCCCCAATCTGGACAAGCTGATGGCTGAATGTCCCATGACCTACATAGGAGCCTCCGGCATGGATGTGGGTCTCCCGGACGGTCAGATGGGCAACAGCGAAGTGGGGCACACCAACATCGGCGCCGGCCGCATAGTTTATCAGGAGCTCACAAGAATCTCAAAGTCCATTTCGGACGGAGACTTTTTTGAGAACGAAGCTTTTATGGCCGCGGTGGACAACTGCAAAAAGAACAACTCCGCCCTTCACCTGATGGGGCTTGTCTCCGATGGCGGCGTACACAGCCACAACACCCACCTTTACGCTCTCCTTGAGCTTGCCAAAAGGAACGGCATAGAAAAGGTATTCATCCATTGCCTTATGGACGGCAGAGACGTGCCGCCCACCTCCGGCAAGGATTTTGTAGAGGAGCTTTTCAATAAGACCAAAGAGCTGGGTGTTGGCGTCATTGCCACCATTATGGGCAGATATTACGCCATGGACAGGGAGAAGAAATTTGACCGCGTGGAAAAGGCTTACAACGCAATTGTCAAAAACGAGGGCGTAAAATTCCAGTGCGGCAAAAAGCTCCTGGAAGAATCCTACGCAAACGACGTTACGGATGAATTCATCGTTCCCTCCGTTTCGGACAAGGCGGAGCCTCTTCGCAGCGGAGACAGCTTTATCTTCTTTAACTTCCGCCCCGACAGAGCCCGCGAGATCACCCGCGCCCTTGTTGACCCGGATTTTGACGGATTTGAGCGCGATGAGATGCTCAAGCTCTACTATGTGTGTATGACTCAGTACGACGCCACCATGCCCAATGTGGATATTGCTTTCCGTCCCCAATCCCTTGACAAACCTCTGGGCGAAATAATAAGCGGCAAGGGGCTCAAGCAGCTCCGTATTGCCGAATACACTAAGTACGCCCACGTCACCTTCTTCCTCAACGGGGGCAGCGAGACCGTGTACCCCGGCGAAGACAGGATACTGATTGATTCTCCCGACGTGGCGACCTACGATATGAAACCGGAAATGAGCGCCTATGAGGTCACGGACACAGTTATCGAAAAGATCAACAACGGCATCTATGACGCTATCATGCTCAACTTTGCAAACTGCGACATGGTGGGTCACACCGGCGTGTTTGACGCTGCGGTCAAAGCGGTTGAGGCTGTGGACACCTGCGTGGGCAAGGTCTGCGACGCAGTTATGAAGGCCGGCGGCGTGATGATGATCACCGCTGACCACGGCAACGCGGATAAAATGTATGAGGACGACGGCTCGCCCTTCACCGCCCACACCACAAATCCGGTACCCTTTATCGTGGTGGGCTACCCCTGCGAGCTCCGCGACGGCGGCAGGCTTTGCGATATAGCGCCTACAATGCTTCAGATAATGGGTATTGAACAGCCCGCTGAGATGACAGGCGTAAGTCTGATAAAATAATTTTACAGATTAGACATTTACCGTGCCGGGTCGGTGCTGCATCGATCCGGCATATTTGAAAGGCTGTTTTTGATTTGAAGAAAAAAAGTTTGTTTATTGTTCAGGCAGCAATGATCGCCGCCATGTATGCCGCTCTTACATACGCGGTGGCGCCCATAGCTTACAGCGAGGTCCAGTTCAGGATCTCTGAGGCGCTTACCATATTGCCCATATTCACTCCGGCAGCCATACCGGGGCTCGTTGTTGGTTGCCTTATCGCAAATATAGGCAGCCCTATGATGGTAATTGATATGATTTTCGGCACCCTTGCGACCTTGCTGGCAGCCCTTTCAACTTATGCTTTGAGAAAGGTGTGCATAAAAGGCATTCCCATACTTGCTCCCCTGCCTCCGGTGATCTTCAACGCTTTGATCGTAGGCGCGGAGATAACCTGCTTTACGCCGGAGGGACTTTTTGAGCTTTCCACGTTCAAATTCGCGGTTTTTCTTCCGTTGGCTTTGAGCGTTGGCTTTGGCGAGCTCGTTGTTTGCTACGCTTTGAGTCTGCCTCTTGCTGTTGTCATAAAGAAAACAAATCTTTTTAAGCTGAAAGAGCCAAAAAATTAGAAAAACATCTGCATCCCCATTTATTAGCTGTAATCACCATTAACGCCTGTTCGGGCAAAGCAGGATATCGGTGATTTTTATAAACTATTTTTTGCCAGAAAGGCTATGGTGATAAGTATGAAAAAAGTCGGTATAATCATGGGCAGCATCAGCGACCTTAAGGCCGTTCAGCCTGCCATTGATCTGCTCAAGGAGTTAGGCATCGGATTTGAGGCTCA
>CAMOTT010000161.1 GCA_946626015.1 uncultured Clostridia bacterium
GCCGCCGTCCTTGCGGATAAATACCATGTATTTGTATGCGCCCTCAAATGCGTTCCATGTCAGCTTCAGACCCTTTGCAGTCGGAACAATGCGGGTGATCTCGGGATAACCGGTTGCTGTCGGAGCCATATCAACAGTCTTTTGTCTGACAGCTGCAGGAGCTTCGGTGACAGCTTCGGACGCAGGAGCCGTTTCGGGTTCGGCCGCGGGAGTCCCGGTGAAATTCTCCGATGCAGGCTCGGTTTCGGGAGCGGCTGTCTCGGCTGCCGCAGCAGTTTCCTCAGGCTCCGCAGTCGGCAACTCCGACTCTTGTACGGATGGAACGGCATCCGTCACGGGTTCGGATTCAGCCGCAGCGGCGGAAGGAATGACGCTGAGCATCAATATCGCCGCAAGCAGCATGGACAGGATTCTTTTTTTCATAAGAACCTCCTATTATTTGCATAAATTGGTTTTACAGTAAGCGTTTTCGGTCTGTCAGGCATCCGATACAATATCCGAACCCGCTGTAAATAGCAATATTTAAGCAGTTTTCGGATTATCGATCTTGGCAGGCGTCATTCACGAGGATTTTAACAAAGAGTAGGTGCAAAAATACCGCCAAGAACCGATTTAGGTTCGGCTCCCGTTACCTTACCCTTTATTATACAATATCCGACAGAATAAAACAAGATTTTTGCGTTCCCCAGAGAAAAATTTGGCAATATTTCCCCGCTTTGGGCACTTGTCATATGGCTTTTCAGGGGGTATAATGGGCTTGTAAACAAATATTTAAAAGGAGGACGTCATGAAAAAACGAATCCTTTCCATCATCCTGACCGCCGCGATGCTGCTGGCGGCATTTTCTCTCAGCGCCTATGCGGCGCCGGATAACGAACCTCTCACCGCGCATGAGGAGAGCGATCTCGCGCCCGTTGCAGACGGAGAGATTCCTCAGATTCCCTCTGTCGTCCCGACGGCAAACGGCGCGACCGTCCTCTGGACGCCGTTTGAAGGTGCGGCAAAGTATTTTGTATTCCTCCAAAAGCCCGAAGGCGGCTGGAAAGCAATCGGCACAGCCGATACCACCTCGTTTGAGTACAAAAGGGTTGAAAACAACACCGTTTATGTTTTTACGGTTCGCGCGGCGGATGAAAACGGCGCGTTTGTCAGCGATTATAACCGCGAGGGCTATGCTTACCGCTGGTTTGCAGCTCCGAAACTGACGGCAGTTGTCAACGCAGTCGGCGGACAGCGTCTGTACTGGCAGGCTGTTGATGGCTCGCCCGGATACACCGTGTACATCAAATACCCGACCGGCTGGAAAGCGGTATACCGCACTGCGGGTACCACTTATTTCAACGCCAACGTCACCTCCGGCAAGCAGTACTCCTATACTGTCCGCTGCTGGGACGGAGCAAATAAAACCAACCTGAGCTATTATGACCGCAAGGGCATTTCCGCTGTCTATATCGCTATGCCTCAAGTCAGCGGCTTTTCACCGATCAGCGGCGGCATCCGCGTTCGTTGGAACGCATCCGCCGGCACATCGCGCTGCTGTATATTTTTAAAATCCGCCGGCAAATGGAAGGCTCTCGGCATTACCGACAAGACCTATTTTGACCACAAAAAGCTCACCGACGGCACGCTGTATACCTACACCGTCCGCGCCGTCGACGGCAAGGGCAATTTTGTAAGCGGCTACAATACCGCCGGCGACAGCTTCCGCTATATTGCTCCTCCGCAGATCACCAAGATCTCCGGCAATCAGGTTGCATGGAACGCCAATCCGTATGCGGCGGGCTTCTGCGTGTTCCGCAAGGAATTCGGCGGCAGCTGGGTATCCGTCGGCACGACGGCGGGTACGGTTTTCACCGACAACACCGCGTCCAAGAACAAGCTTTATACCTACACTGTCCGCTGTCTGGACGGCGACGGGAAGTTAATCAGCCACTTTACCGCGACCGACAAATACTGCATCAACGGCGCTCTCGCCAACGGCACCTATACCGTCGGCGGCAGAACCTACCGCTTTGTAAACGGCGTTGCAATGCAGCAGGGCTATGTCAAGATCGACGGCAAAACCTACTACTATGATAAAAACGGCGTACTCCAGAAAAACGGACTTGTCGGCTCGTCAAAGGAGGGTTGGCGCTACGCCGATAAGAACGGCGTCGTCAATTATACCTACACGGGACTGGCGTCCAACTCCGCTGGAACATGGTACCTCAAAAACGGCAGCCTTGACCGCACCCTGCGCACCGCAGTCACCGTCGGCGGCACAGATTATAACGTCCTCAACGGCAAAGCGTACAGGGTCGGCACCACCAAGGAAAGAACCCTCTTCCGCGCGCTGAAGATTGTCGATAGGGTTACCGACAGCTCCATGTCCAAGAGCGACAAGCTCTATGCCTGCTGGAAGCATCTGCGCACCGCCTACGGCGAACATAATCCCCGCATTCCTCACTACCACGGCGAGGGCTGGGCGGAAATGTACGCCAACGATATTTTTGTTGACGGCGGGGGCAACTGCTTCAGCTACGGCGCGGCGTTCGCCTATCTGGCAAAAGCGGTCGGCTACAGTAACTGCTACGCCTGCAACAGCGGCGGCCACGGCTGGGCTGAGGTAGAAGGCCTGGTCTACGACCCCGAGTGGAGCATGCACAACAGCGGCTACACCTACTACGCGCTGAGCTATGACACCCCCACCGATGTCCGCTACAAGAGCGCGATCTCTGCGGGCGAGTGGTGGATGCACGTCGCAGTTTAATAATCCATTAAAATCCGGAGCTGCCGCACGTTATGAACTGCCCCAAAATGTACGGACAGCACAAAAAGAGCCCTTAAGGTAGATATTTAGTTTTAAGCAGCATACTGACGTCGGTATTCGATCGGCGTCAGTTTTGTTTTTAGTTGAATACGTTGGTTGTTGTAAAAATATATGTATTCATCAATCACTTTTCTCGCTTCTTCAAAAGAGTTTAGTTTAATCCTATGAATACACTCAGTTTTGAGGATTGAAAAGAAATTTTCAGCTAAAGCATTGTCATATGGATTTCCACGTCTTGACATCGACTGCTTTATGCCGTAAGATTGAGTTAGGTTAAAGTACGCATGGGATGTATACTGAAACCCTTGGTCACTGTGGAGTTGCAGCTCTGCAGTGACTTTTTCTTTTCGCTTTGCAACTTTGATGGTATTCAAAACAAGATTTATTGTTTGTTGAGTAGCTGTTTTGTAAGCAACAATGCTGTTGTCATACAAATCTCTGATTACTGACAAATAAATGAACCCTTGCTTTGTCGGTATGTATGAGATATCTGTCACCCACTTTTGATTAGGCTTATCCGCATGAAAATCCCTGTTCAGCAGATTTGGATACTTGTGGAGAACGGAACTGTAATGGTAATATCTTTTCCTTCTGACAACCGAGAGAAGATTATACTTTTGCATGACTCGCAGAATGGTCTTTGGATTATGATGAATCCCTCTTTTGTCCAGCCAAATACTCACTCGCCGATAACCGTATGTGCTTTTACACTCTTGCTGGCACTCTTCTATCGCCTTGGCTAAAGGTAAATCTCTGTCCGGTATTTCCATACGCTTAACATAGTCATAATAACCGCTTCTTGATACGTTGAAGATCCCGCACATCTTGCTGATTGAATATTGATCTTTGTGTCTGTAAATAACTAAATACTTTACCTTCGGTCTCACTTCCTTTCTGTGAGCGAGAGAAAATCCCGCATCAGTTCATTTTCCATCTCCA
>CAMOTT010000162.1 GCA_946626015.1 uncultured Clostridia bacterium
CGTTGCCGGAAATGTCTCCGCTACGGGTGCGATAATCTGCGCCGGAGCGACAGTTAAAAGGGGAGCCTCAATGTTTGAGGGCAGCGTGTTGGGAGCAGGTTCCACCCTTGGAGCCGGTTCTTTGATAAAACCGGGCAGGCTCATCTGGCCGGAAAAGAATATTGAAAGCTCCGTGACCGTAAACGAAAACATTAAATACGGACACAACAGCGCTTATATATTCGGCGATTACGGTATAGGCGGAGACGGGGGCGTTGAGCTTACCCCTGAGGTCTGTGCGGAGATCGGCGAGGCCATAGGCAGTATAAAAGCCTGCAAAAGGGCAGGTATAGGCTGTGATGGTACCATTGCCTCAAAAATGATAATGTATTCAATAATGTCCGGTATGATGGCGGCAGGGGGACACATATGGAGCTTTGGAGAGTGTTTTGAGACCCAGCTTTCGTTCCTGACATCCTTTTGCGGCCTTGAAACGGGGATTTTTATAAAGGGAACAGATACCCCGGAAATAAAGGTCTGCAGCGAGGGCGGTTTGACCATCCCAAGGAACCTTGAACGAGAGATAGAAAAACGGCTCAGCAAAAAAGAATTCAACCGCTGTTCCCGGGAAACTTTGCGCGACGTTGCGGATATGAGCGGAATAAAAATGATGTATTGCAGGGAACTGATGAGGCAGGCTCCCTATGAGCTGCGGAACGTTTCCGCTGACGTAAAAAGCTCCAATGACTTTATAAGATCAATTTTGAGCGATGCTTTGCTCAAGCTTTACTGCCGCCCAAACGGCAGACCTTGTTTCAGGATCAACGGTTCCGGTACCGACGTGACGGCTTTTGACGAGGATGATGCGGTGGTGCCCTTTGAGAAACTGCTTGCTGTCTGCTGTTGCTATGAGATGAAAAACGGCAATGATATAGCCCTGCCCTTTGACGCACCCTATGTTATGGAGTCGCTTGCCTCCGCCTTTGGGAGAAAGGTTTACCGTTACCTGAGCAGCCCGGCGGATAATTCGGATTCCTTTGCCCGAAGGCTGGCGGCAAAGCAACTGTGGGTGCGTGACGGATTGTTCCTGACGGTCAGGATATTGTCGATAATGAACGAGGAAAGGAAATCATTAAAAGCACTGCTCATGGAGATACCGGATTTCTATGTTGAAAAGAAAAGCTACGTGCTGAACGTACTGCCCTCACAGTTGTCCGAAATAATAGGCGACAGAGCGGAGAACCCGGAAAAAATTGCTCAGGGGCTGCTTTTAAAGAAAGAGAACGGACGGTTGCTGATCACTCCCTCCAGAAGCGGAAGGCTTGTAAGTGTTATTGCGGAGGCTGACAAACAGGAAATAGCAGGGGAGCTGTGCGCAGATATTGAAGCCTTACTTGACAACAATATAACAAAATGAGATCACCGCCGGTCATCGGGCAAAATTCAGAGGAGTTTTACCGTTGATCGGCGGATTATCAGCGTCCAAAATGCGCATTGCGAATTTTTTTGCTTGAAATTTTGATGTTTTTAATATACAATATATTTACATACGATTTATAATGGGAGGATTTTTTATGGCAAAGAAAACCGTATTCCTGACAGGCGCTTCCGGCAACATGGGCTGGGCAGGATTCAAGGAGCTTTATGCGAGGAAAGAAAGATTTGACATTGTCCTGCTCTTAAGGGGCAGCGAAAAAAACAAAGCCAGGTTTGCCGAGTTTGCAAACGATCCCAGCGTAAAGATTGTTTGGGGAGATCTTACCAACTATGAAGACGTGCTTAAAGGCGTTACGGGAGCCGATTACGTTCTTCATGTGGGCGGTATGGTTTCACCGTCTGCGGATTATTTCCCCGTCAAGACCATAAAAACCAACACTACCGCGGCAAAGAATATCGTAAACGCAGTCAAGGCCCAGCCAAACGCGGATGAGATATCCGCGGTTTACATAGGCACCGTTGCCCAGACAGGTGACAGAAACGCTCCCATCCACTGGGCAAGAACGGGAGATCCCATTAAAATCAGTGTGTACGATCATTATGCCATCAGCAAAACCATAGCTGAGCACTATTTTGCGGAATCTGGGCTCAAGCGTTGGGTATCCCTGCGTCAGTCGGGCATATTATATCCCGCCATCCTGAAAAACTATGACCCCATCATGTACCACGTTCCCATAAACGGAGTCCTTGAATGGGCTACAATAGAGGATTCCGGCAGATTGCTTGCCAATGTCTGCGAGGACGACGTACCGGATGAATTCTGGCGCAGGTTCTATAATATCGGCAGCGGTAAAGAGTACAGGATCACAAACTATGAGTTTGAAGAACTGCTGCTTAAGGCGATCGGGATAGGAAATGTCAAAAGCATATTTGATTGCAACTGGTTTACTCTGCGCAATTTCCACGGGCAGTGGTATGCGGATTCCGACGTGCTGGAGGAGTATCTTCATTTCAGGGCAAATATTCCCATCAAAGAATATTTTGATAAAATGTCCAAGACAGTACCCAAGTACTACAAACTCGCCAAGTTTGCCCCGGGTACGTTGGTAAAGCTTTTCGGTATGAGGCGCCTTACCATGATGGAAACTTTCGGTACCATGAATTGGATCAAAACAAACGACAAGCACAGGATCTCCGCATATTATGGAACAAAAGAGGATTGGGAGAATATCGGCACATGGGATACTTTCAAGATTGAAAGACCCACGGATGAAATAAAACTGCTTGACCACGGCTACGATGAAAGCAAGCCCATAGAAGAACTGGATATTGAGGATATGAAAAAAGCCGCTGCTTTCAGGGGCGGTGAATGTCTTTCCGAAACTATGGTCAAAGGAGACCTTTATACGCCGCTTAAATGGCGTTCCGCAAGAGGCAACGAGTTTATGATGACCCCTAACCTTGTGCTCAGGGGCGGCCACTGGTGCCCAAAGGAACTCCCGTGGCCGTGGGATTACGATACCGAGGCGAGGATCAACCCCTTCTTTGCACAGGTATGGTATCCCCACCACAAAAAGGATGAAAACAATTATTACACCCATGAGATATTCAACGGATTCAAGGAAAAAGTCAAAGAAGACATACTTGAAAAATTAAAAATCGAATTATGATTATTAAATTTTTATAAACATTTTGCTAAAAATTGATTAAAATGTATGGTCAAAATGACGAAAATAAGCTATTTCATATATAATTATTGACTTTATTGTGCTAAACAGTATATAATGGTATTTAAGAAAGTATGGCGGAATGTATTTTTCTGTAATTTATGCCGTTATATTTTCGTAAAGATTGCGTGCTTTTCGGTTTTTTGATAGCGCGTATGATTCACAGGTGTTTTATATTTTGGAGGTGTTTATTTATGAAGAAACAGACAAGGATTATCAGCATCCTGATGGCTTTTGTCATGCTGATTTCCGCGCTGTCTGTGGGTGTTAGTGCGGCATATACCTCGTACGAGCAGCCCGGAGGATACGATACCCTCGGCAGACCTTACCTAACCTTGGATCAGTGCGGTTCGGCTGTCATGGATAAGATCGATGCCATCTTGAAGGAGAAAGACATCCACAAGAACATCGACCTTTCTATCCTTGGCGAGATCGACTTGGATTTCCGCAGCATTGACAAATCCATCGATTCCATCAACGACTTGCTTGACAGCAAACTTTATTCCGCCCTCAACACGATGTTCAATCTGGGCGATCTGGAAAAGCTCAACGGCTACTGGCTTGAGCGTTCTCCCAAGAGGACCACTGCCGGCCACACC
>CAMOTT010000163.1 GCA_946626015.1 uncultured Clostridia bacterium
AGCCTGGGCGTGGGGATCGGTCAGGGCTTTCAGCCTGTCGCCTCTTTTAATTACGGGGCAAAGAATTTTGACAGAGTGCGTAAAAGCATATTCTTTACCTGGAAATTCGACACTGCTTTGGTTGCCGCGCTTTCAATGATAGTTTTTGTTTTTGCCGGAAAAATTGTTTCACTGTTCAGGCCGGAGGCAGAGATAATAGAGATAGGTACAGCGGCTCTTCGCTTTTTGTGCGTCGCCATAATCTTTTTGCCCACGGTCATAATCTCCAATATGACCTTCCAAAGCGTTGGCAAAACAGGCCGGGCGTTCTTCCTTGCCTGCTCCCAAAACGGATTGTTCTATATTCCGTTGATACTGATATTCAGCCGTCTGATGGGGATAACCGGCATAGAACTTGCCCAGCCCGTAGCTTTTATGATCTCAGCAGTGGTTTCCACTCCGTTTTTGCTTCAATTTACAAAGCAACTTAAATGCCTTGATGAGACAAACCTTGTTGACAATAAGGTTTAATTTTTGCTATGATTTGAATATAGTTATTTAAGCTGGAGGGTAAAAAATGCTGTACAAAAATAACGCTGCTCCAAGTTTGTCCGATGAGCTTTTCAAAAACCCCACCTGTGAATACAGGGGCGCTCCTTTCTGGGCATGGAACAGTTTGCTGACAAAGGATGAGCTTTGCAGACAGATAGATATTTTTAAAGAGATGGGTTTCGGCGGTTTCCATATGCACGTCAGGACAGGCCTTAAAAACAAATATCTGAGCGATGAGTTTATGGAGCTTGTCAGAGCCTGTATTGAAAAGGCAAAAGCAAACCATATGTTAGCCTGGCTTTATGATGAGGACAGGTGGCCTTCGGGCGCCGCAGGCGGAATGGTTACGCAGGATAATAAATACCGCGGAAGGCATATGTTCTTTACACCGACACTTAGCAAGGAGGCTATCGGTGAAGGTAAAGTACTTGCCACGTATGACGTTATCCTTGATAATGACGGAAATCTGAAATCCTATAAAAAAGTTGACAAGGATTCCGCTGTACAGGGAGATAAATGGTACGCCATCCTCCGGCTCAACGGCCTTAGCGGTTGGTACAACGGCAGATCCTACGTTGATACGCTGAATAAAGAGGCTATCGAAAAATTCATTAAAGTCACCCACGAAAGATATAAAGAGAAATGCGGCGATGAGTTCGACAAAACCGTGCCTGCAATATTTACGGATGAACCTCAGTTCAGAGGGAAAAAGGTCCTGGGCAATGCTTTTGATAAAAAAAGCGTGGTGCTGCCCTGGACGGATAAGGTGGCAGAAGAATTCCAAAAGCGATACGGTTCGGATATTATGGAATCTCTGCCGGAGCTGTTCTGGGATCTGCCCGACTCCAAGGTCTCGCTGACACGCTACCATTACCATGACCTGCTGGCCGAAATGTTCACCGAATCCTTTGCCGATACCGTAGGCAAGTGGTGCCGGGAGAATAACATCGCCCTGACCGGACATATGATGGAGGAACCTACCCTCAAATCCCAGTGCGCGGCTTTAGGGGAGGCTATGCGTTCATACCGGGGCTTCGGCATACCAGGCATCGATATGCTGTGCAACTGGCACGAATACACCACCGCTAAGCAGGCTCAGTCAGCCGTGCATCAGTTCGGCTATGAGGGTATGCTTTCCGAGCTTTACGGCGTTTTGGGCTGGAATTGCGATTTCAGAAAGCTGAAACATCAGGGAGACTGGCAGGCGGCGCTGGGCGTTACTGTGAGAGTGCCTCACCTTTCATGGTACGCCATGGGCGGCGAAGCAAAACGCGACTACCCTGCCTCAATACATTATCAATCGGCGTGGCACAAAAAATTCAACCTTGTTGAGGATCACTTTGCAAGGGTGAACACTGCCATGACAAGGGGCAAGCCCATTGTAAAAATCGGCGTTATCCACCCCATAGAGAGCTATTGGCTGCACTGGGGGCCAAACGACAAAACCGACCTTATCCGCTCAACGCTGGACAAGAGATTCCTTGATCTGACAGAATGGCTTATTGAGGGCAGCCTTGACTTTGATTTTATTTCAGAGTCCCTTTTGCCTGAGCTTTGCAAGGAGGGCTCTGCTCCCCTGTCGGTTGGCAAAATGAATTATGAAGTAATAATCGTGCCCGGATGCGAAACTCTCAGATCCACCACTTTGGAACGTCTTGAAAAATTTGTTGACAACGGCGGAAAACTTATATTTATGGGTAAAGCTCCCACGCTTTGCGATGCAATCCCTTCCGACAAAGGTAAACTGCTTTATGATAAGGGAATCAAAGTGGATTTCTCCCGGGCTGATCTTTTTGCTCAGCTTGAGGAGAACCGCCCCGTGACCCTGAGAAACGCGGACGGAAGACTTACCGACAGCCTGATCTACCAGCTCAGGCAGGATAATGACTGCCGCTGGCTTTTCATCGCCTTTGACAAGGAGCCCTCCAACAAGGATGTGACATATCCCCACGAAATAAACATCTGCATCAACGGGATCTATTCCCCTGTGCTTTACGATACATATGACGGAAGCATAACCCCCCTTGCCGCCGACTACCGCAACGGGAATACCTATATACCCTATAAACTTTATGATTACAACACTTTGCTTCTCAAACTGATCGAAGGCAAATCCACAGTATCGCCCAAAGATGAACCTGATCATTCCGAGGGGATATTCGTTGGGGAGTATGCCGATTACGAGTTGAGCGAAGAAAACGTTCTGCTTCTCGATATGGCGGAATATAAGCTTTCTGCGGACGCTGAATATTCGCCCGAAGAAGAGCTGCTCCGTCTGGACAATAAGTGCAGGGAGCGTCTCGGCTTACCGTTCCGGGGCGGAGAGATCGTACAGCCTTGGGTTAAGGGAGAGGTTCCGGAAATCGACGAATTGAGCTTGAAATTCACCTTTGAGAGCCTGACGGAATACTCAGGCGCTCACCTTGCCCTGGAGGAGCTTGAAAAGGTTGTCGATATAACATTGAACGGCGCTTCGGTTGATCTCAGCCCGGTGGGAAATTATGTTGATATAGATATATCAAAAATCCGGCTGCCCGTCATAAAGAAGGGCTCAAATACCTTGATAATCACTTACCGATACGGAGAAAAAACAAACGTCGAAAACGTATTTGTTCTCGGTGATTTCGGCGTCAGGGTCAACGGAAGACACGGGGTAATTATCCCGAAACCCGAAAAGATCACCTTTGGCGACCTTACAAATCAGGGCTTCCCCTTTTATGGCGCAAATTTCACTTACAAGTTTAAGGCAGCGGCTGAAAACGGCAGGCTGCGTATGATAGCCTCAAGGTACAGAGGCGCTTTGATCTCGGTAAAGGTTGACGGAAAAGAAGCCGGAGACATTATTTATCCGCCCTATATTTTGACTGTCAATGGTTTGACCGACGGAGAGCATGAGGTAGAAATGACGGTATATATCAGTCGTCAAAACACCTTTGGCCCCGTGCACCTTGCCAATGAAAAAGAAAGCTGGCAGAGCCCCGGCGCCTGGCGCTCAAAGGATACCAGCTGGAGCTACGAATATGTGCTTAAAAGAACCGGTATACTTACCGCTCCCCGTATTATAAACGATTGATAATGATATAAAATCTCC
>CAMOTT010000164.1 GCA_946626015.1 uncultured Clostridia bacterium
TGTTTCAGTTTTATAATCTTATACCCACGCTGACCGTCTATGAAAACGTCAAACTCGTTTCTGAAATCTCTAAGAACGCTCTTGACGCCAAGGATATTATAGGTAAAGTCGGGCTACTCGATCACCTGAACAACTTCCCCTCGGAGCTGTCCGGCGGCGAACAGCAGCGCATATCCATCGCTCGCGCTCTGTGCAAAAATCCAAAGATCCTGCTCTGTGATGAACCCACCGGCGCCCTTGATTCCGAGACCGGCGTTATGGTGCTGAAGCTGCTGCTTGATATGGCAAAGAATTACGGCAAAACCATAGTCATAGTCACACACAATCAGAACATTGCGAAGATGGCGGACGTTGTGATCCGCGTCAAAAGCGGAAAGATACGCTCTGTGGAAGAACAGAAAAATCCGCTTTCTGCTGACGAGGTGGAGTGGTGATGTTATTAAGAAAACTGCTCCGTACTGCGTGGAGCTATAAAGCGCAGTTTATTTCCATGATAATAATGATGACGCTGGGTATCGGTATTTTTCTCGGCTTCAACATGGAATGGAAAACAATAGAATACGATACGTCCCGGTTCTTCAACGAAACAAAATACGCCGATTACAGGCTCTTTTCAGAAAACGGATTCACAAAAGACGATCTTGAAAAGATAGCGTCAATACCAGGTGTGGACGCGGCAACAAGGTACTTGTCTGTCAACCTTGACATAAAGGGCGGCAGTAAAAAAGCCCTTGCTCTGGACGTTTCGGAAAACTTTACCGTTTCGTCCTTTACATTGATCAGCGGCGAGCAATACGACGACAAAGGCGACGGCATCTGGCTTTCTGACAAATTTGCAGATCTCAACGGTTTCTCTGTGGGCGACTCCCTTACGCTTGAATTCCAGGGCTTGAATTTCACAAGCAAGGTCACCGGACTTATCAAATCCGGAGAGCATATGATCTGCCTCGCTGACAGCAATCAGGTCATGCCGGATTATACAACCTTCGGCTACGCTTATATTTCCCCGACAAAGCTGAATATCATCCTGCGTGAAAAGGCTTTGAATAATATTGCAGATGAACTGCAAAAATCCGGAGTACCCGCCGGTACCGCAGAGGCTCAGGCGGAAACAATGCTGACGGAGGAGATGCTGACAGAGACCGCTGACAAAGCTTTTTCCCAGATCAACCTGCGCTCCGCCATGGAAAAATCCGAATTGGAAGACACTGTAAAAGAAAAGCTCGGCAAAACACTTATGGTCGTCTCAAAGGACGATCACGTTGTCTATAAAGAAGCTATGGGCGAGGCAAAAGAAGGCAAGGCAATGGGTTCTATTCTTCCCGTGCTGTTTCTGGCCATTGCAATATTGACCATGGTAACGACGATGCACCGTATTGCCACAAAAGAGAAAACGCAGATTGGCGTTTTAAAGGCTCTGGGCTTTAAAAACAAGACTATCCTGCTGCATTATTCGTTCTATGGCCTGTTTATCGGGCTCGTCGGATCGGCGTTTGGCGCTTTGCTTGGATTTTTCGTCTGCAAAGCGATAATGAGCGAAAACGGAATGATGGGCACATATTTTGATATGCCCGACTGGTCGGCGGCAACACCTGCTTTCTGCTGGCCCGTTATTGCCGGAACCGTTCTGCTCCTTGCGCTGATAGGTTTTCTTTCGGTGCGCGCACAGCTCATGGGAACTGCGGCGGACGCTCTTCGTCCTTATACGCCCAAGAAGATGAAAAAGTCTTTGATCGAAAAGCTCCCGTTCTTCGGTAAGATGAACTTTGCAACTAAATGGAATATCCGCGATCTGATGCGACACAAGAGCCGCTTTGCGATGACCCTTGTGGGTATTATCGGATGTATGATCCTCCTTGTTGGCGGACTGGGTATGCGCGACACAATGTCAGAGTTTCTTGACCTGTTCGACAACGGCGTTTCACATTACGTAACAAAGGTAAACCTTGTTGGAAACACCGATTACGAAAAAGCCGATCAGCTGATAAAAGCTCTTGATGGCGACTGGGAGAGCTACTCCGGCATCAGCATTGACGGCTACACAGCGACCCTTGATATCGTCCACAATGACAAAGGCAGGTTCAGCATAATTGATAAAAATAATAAAGCGATAGATTTGCAGAATGACGGTGCATATCTCTGCCTGCGTCTTGCCGACAAGGCAAAAATCGGTGAATACATTGAGTTTTCACCCTATGGCAGCGAGGACACATACAGAGTAAAAGTGGTCGGATATAACCGCTCAATTATGACGGAAAGCATTACCATGACCGACAAGCTTGCCGATAAGCTTGGCATAAAATACAGCGTTTCCGCCGTTTATACGGACAAGGAGTCGGGCGAGATACCCTCATCAGAGCTGATTTCAGGCAAGCAGGACAAGCGCCAGCTTATGGACAGCTTTGGAAGCTTTGTTAAGATCATGGACGGAATGGTGTTCATTCTCGTGATCGCCGCCGTGATCCTTGGCATTGTGGTGCTGTACAATCTGGGAATTATGAGCTACGTTGAGCGTTCACGGGAACTTGCCACGCTCAAGGTGCTGGGCTTCAGAAGTAAAAAGATCGGACAACTCCTGATCTCACAAAACATCTGGCTGACCGTTATCGGCGTAATTCTCGGTCTTCCTGCAGGGCTTGAAACCCTGCAGTGGATGCTTTTAGCTCTTGCGTCCGAATATGAAATGAAGCTTATGCTCGGCCCGTTGACTTACTCTGTTTCCATTTTGTTGACCTTTGGCGTTTCGCTCCTTGTCGGATGGATGGTCGCCAGTAAGAATAAAAAAATCGACATGGTGGAAGCCTTGAAGAATGCGGAATGATAGACCCGAACGCTTTCCCGGCGCAAAAGCTGTCGGCTGGATACTGATAGTTATTTCCATGATCGCTATGGGCGGAGCGTTCTTCTATGCCGGCTTTGACGGCGTAAAAAACGGATTTACTTTTTGGCAGTTCTTTTTGCGATTTATCACGATGCTTTATTTATGGAAAGCCTTTGACGTCGTTTGTTTTGATTGGCTGCTGCTCACAAAGACCCGTTTCTTTCAGCATTTTTATCCCGAAACCCAGAACTGCGCCGGATATCATCAATTCGGCTTCAACCGAAAGGGTCAGCTGATAAGGCTTGCGGTTTTTCCGCCGGCATCGCTGCTGCTTGCATGGATATGCACATTGTTTTGAAACCAATAAAGGCTTATTGAAAAAAGAAAAACGGCAACCCGGTTATGATTAACCCGGTTGCCATTCGACTTTCACCGCCGGAGATATACCCGTCTGTTTTCTTGCGCTCAGACGTGTATCTGTCCGGCGGCGTTCCGTTACATAAATATTTTTACAGCTGATTTTGCTTCTCTGTGTAAGGAAGCAAAGATATTTCCAGATTTCCGTTCTTTGTGCGAAGCTCGTCGATAAACGCCTTTTCCTCCGCAGGGTTCTTAAGGCGCACCTTGTAAGAAAGCCTGAACATACTGCCCATGCCGGTGGTTTTGACCCCGGCGTTTTCTACGCTCTTGAGATAGTGGGCAAAGATGTCGTCAAAGGTGCCGTTGTACTCAAGGGATTCCA
>CAMOTT010000165.1 GCA_946626015.1 uncultured Clostridia bacterium
ATATACCTCCACGTGCACTACTGCACCGATGTGCTTGCCGGCATCGTCATAGGAATACTCTGCGGAGTTTTCGCTATGCTTATCGTAAAATCGGTTGAGAAAAAAATTCAAAAAAACAAGCTCAAAAAGCTTGAAGCGAAAGGATAAACTATTATGCTCAAAAACATTTCCCCCCTTTTGTCCCCTGAGCTTTTGAAAACCCTTATGGAGATGGGTCACGGCGACGAGATCGTCATTGGCGACGGCAATTTTCCGGCGGCCTCCGTGGCGCAGAGGTTGATACGCTGCGACGGCCACGGTGTAAACGAGCTGCTGGACGCTATTTTACAGCTCATGCCGCTGGACACCTACGTTGACAAGCCCGCCGCTCTTATGGTCAACGGCGACCCGGAGAACCCGCCGGAGATCTGGGCGGAGTACAAAAAGACCATCAAAAAATACGAGAGCAAGGCAAAGCTTGAGCTGGTTGAGCGCTTTGATTTTTATGACAGGGCAAGCAAGGCCTACGCCGTTATAGCCACGGGCGAAACCGCTATCTACGCGAACATAATCCTGAAAAAGGGCGTAGTTGTAAACTGAACAGGAGCATAGATTATGAAAAGAGTATTGGCATTTGACTTTGGCGCCTCAAGCGGCAGAGCCATACTGGGCGCCCTTGACAACGGCAGGATCACCCTCAACGAGGTGCATAGGTTCACAAACGACCCGGTCAAGGTGAACGGCACTCTATACTGGGACACTCTGCGGCTCTTCTATGAGATCAAGCAAGGTATCATCAAGGCAAAGCTCGCCGGCGGATTTGACAGCATCGGCATCGACACCTGGGGCGTTGATTTCGGCCTTATAGACGAGCACGGCTGCCTGCTGGAAAACCCGGTGCACTACCGGGACGCCCGTACTAAAGGCATGATAGAGGAGCTTTTCAAGACCATACCCAAGGAGGAGCTGTACGGCATCACAGGCATCCAGTTTATGGAGCTGAACACCGTTTTTCAGCTGCTCTCCCTCAAAAAACAAAGACCCCATATTTTAGAAAGGGCGGATAAACTGCTCTTTACCCCGGATCTGTTTTCCTACCTGCTGACGGGGAAAAAGGTGACGGAATACTCCATCGCCACCACCTCTCAGTTGATTGACGTGCGCACCCATGACTGGTCGGACAGGATATTGCAGGGCGTAGGCGTCAGCAGGGAGCTGTTTGCTCCCATGGTGCCCTCCGGCACCGTTGTGGCGGAGCTTTCCCCGGACATCTGCGAGGAATGCGGAGTTGAACCTGTGCCTGTGATCGCCGTATGCGGCCACGACACCCAGTCCGCCATCACCGCCGTGCCCTGCCCGGAGGGTGAATTTGCCTTTATCAGCAGCGGCACCTGGTCACTTTTCGGCACGGAGATACCCGAACCCATCGTCAACGAAAAAACCCTTGAAATAAACATAACAAACGAGGGCGGATACGGCTATTCCACCGGATTTTTGAAAAACATAGTGGGGCTCTGGCTCATACAGGAGAGCCGCCGCCAATGGCGGAGCGAGGGTATGGACTACTCCTACGCGGAGCTTGAAAAGCTCGCTTTGGAGTCGCCCGCCTTCAGGTGCTTTGTTGACCCGGATCTGCCGGAGCTGATAGCTCCCGGAGATATCCCCGGCAGGGTGCGGGAATACTGCCGCCGCACAGGGCAGTATGTGCCCCAGACCGTGGGCGAGGTCATGCGCTGCATCTATGAGAGCCTTGCGATGAAATACAGGCGCACCTTCGACAGCCTTTCGGAGTGCACCAAAAAGGATTACCCCGTTATCCATGTTATCGGCGGCGGTACAAAGGATACCTTCCTGTGTCAGCTCACCGCCAACGCCTGCGGAGTTCCCGTCAAGGCCGGGCCTGTGGAGGCCACTGTTCTTGGCAACGTGGCGGTGCAGCTTATATCCTGCGGCGAGATCGGCGCTATTGAGGAGGCCCGGAGCATAATCGCCCGGAGCAGCGATATTGTCGAATATGCCCCCAAGGATACGGAGCTGTGGCAGCAGGCATATGAGCAATATCTTAAAGTAGTCGGCAAATAAATTTTTTATATATGAAAGGATGAATACAGTGTCAAAAGTAAGAATAGGTATCAGACCGATAATTGACGGCCGCTGGGGCGGAGTCAGAGAGAGCCTTGAGGAGAAAACAATGTCCCTTGCCAACGCGGCTAAGGAATTGATCGAGGCAAACGTGTTTTACACCGACGGCACCCACGCGGAGTGCGTCATTTCCCCCTGCACGATAGGCGGCGCGGCCGAGGCGGCAAAGTGTGCGGAATATTTCGCCACGCAGAACGTCTGCGCCACCCTTTCCGTCACCCCCTGCTGGTGCTACGGCAGCGAGACCTTCGATATGGATCCCAACACAATAAAGGCTGTCTGGGGCTTTAACGGCACGGAGCGCCCCGGCGCTGTCTACCTTGCCGCCGTGCTTGCGGCCTACGCTCAGAGGGGTCTGCCCGCATTCTCCATCTACGGCCACGACGTGCAGGAATGCGACGACGCCACAGTACCCGATGACGTTAAGGAAAAGCTGCTCCGCTTTGCCCGCTGCGCCATTGCAATGGGTCAGATCAAGGGCAAATCCTACGTCAACATCGGCTCCATCGCCATGGGTATCGCAGGCTCCTACTGCGACGCCGACGTGATGCAGAAATATTTCGGCATCCGCGCAGAGTGGGTGGATATGTGTGAGATCCAGCGCAGAGTAGACCTTGAGATCTACGACCACGAGGAATATGAGATAGCTCTTGCCTGGGTCAAGGCAAACTGCCCCGAGGGCTTTGATAAAAATGAGAAGCCCTCTTCCCCCGAGAGAAAGGAATGGGAGTGGGAGTTTGTTACAAAGATGACCCTTATCTGCCGTGACATCCTTTTGGGCAACGACAAGCTCAACGACGTTGTCCCCAACGAGGAGATACAAAAGCTCAACGGCGCCCTTACAACGGGCTGGCACGAAGAGGCTCTCGGCAGGAACGCCATTCTGGGCGGCTTCCAGGGTCAGAGACAGTGGACAGACTTTATGCCCAACTGCGACTTCACCGAGGCTATCCTTAACACCAGCTTTGACTGGAACGGCAAGAAGGAGCCCCTTACCTTTGCAAC
Source organism: uncultured Clostridia bacterium (assembly GCA_946626015.1). Taxonomy (GTDB): domain Bacteria; phylum Bacillota; class Clostridia; order Oscillospirales; family Acutalibacteraceae; genus JAAZFZ01. The sequence continues at coordinate 3,127 of CAMOTT010000165.1, forward strand.
AGAGAACGACGGGCTCAACGGCCTTTCAATGCTTGTCGGCAAGCTCCTCACCGGCACAGCGAGCATTTTCGCGGACGTGAGAACATACTGGAGCCCGGAGGCCGTCAAGCGCGTCACAGGCTATGAGCTTACCGGCAAGGCGGCAGGCGGCTTTATCCACCTTATCAACTCCGGCGCCGCGGCTCTTGACGCCACAGGCGTACAGAAGGACGAAAACGGCAACCCGGTGATCAAGCCCTGGTGGAACGTCACGAACGAGGACATCGACGCCATGCTCAAGGCTGTTGACTGGTGCCCGGCGGACAAGGGCTACTTCAGAGGCGGCGGATATTCCTCCCACTTCAAGACAATGGCCGAAATGCCTGCCACGATGATAAGATTCAACAT
>CAMOTT010000166.1 GCA_946626015.1 uncultured Clostridia bacterium
TTTTATTGCTCGCGCAATGGAGCCGCCGATAAGTCCTAAACCGATGATCCCAATATTCATTGTTCTAACCTCCGAACCGAAAAATGATTATTTAACCACTACCTTGCGTATTTCCATAACGTCTTTTACAAGCTCGTCAAAATCCTTTGGCGTAAGGGACTGGGCGCCGTCGCAAAGGGCGTGGGGCGGATCGTTGTGGACTTCGATGATAAGGCCGTCCGCGCCAACCGCCGTCGCGGCCACCGCCATGGGTCTGACATACCTCGAAAAGCCTGTGGCGTGGCTGGGGTCAACTATGACCGGCAGATGCGAAAGAGATTTGACTACCGGCACGGCTGAGAGGTCAAGCGTGTTCCTTGTGGCAGTCTCAAACGTTCTTATACCTCTCTCGCAGAGGATTATCTTGCTGTTGCCGCCGGACATTATGTACTCAGCGCTCATAAGCCATTCCTGGATAGTGGCGGACAATCCCCTCTTTAAAAGGATAGGCTTATCCGTTTTACCCAAAGCCTTGAGCAACTCGAAGTTCTGCATATTTCTCGCGCCTACCTGGATAACGTCAACATCCTCAAACAGGTCAAGCTGTGAAAGATCCATTATCTCCGTAACTATGGGCAGACCGGTAAGCTCCTTTGCCTTGAGCAGAAGCTTTATCCCCTCCCCCCTCATGCCCTGGAAGGCATAAGGCGAGGTACGGGGCTTGAACGCGCCGCCCCGGAGCATTGTGGCGCCGGAGTTTTTAACGCTTTCGGCGATGGTGCAAAGCTGTTTCTCCGACTCAACCGAGCAGGGTCCTGCAATGATGGAGAAATTGCCTCCGCCGATCTTAACACCGTTTACGTCGATTATCGTATCCTCGGGGTGAAATTTTTTATTTGCCTTCTTATACGGCTCCTGAACGCGCTTGACATCCTCAACGAAATCCAGCGCCAGTATCAGCTCGGAATCCACCTGAGACGTGTCGCCCACAAGTCCGAGAATTGTCTGATGGCTGCCCTTTGACATCTGGATATCTATGGACAGACTTTTGAGCCATGCTCTCAGTTTTTCAAGTTGTTCTTCCTTGTAAGTTTCTTTTAATAAGACTATCATATATTTTTCTCCCTTCGATAATTAACAAATCAAAAAATGTACAGCAAAATAAAACAACTCCGCAGCATATCTACTGCGGAGCTAACGGTACAAAAATAAAAGATACGATCAAGCTCTGTTCACAGCAAATACGCTATTGACCCTGCCGGTATAATAGCCGGCAAAGTTGATAAAGTAATAATATGCTGCTGTGAACAAATTACTTTTCATCTGCTTTTCTCCAAAAAAATCACTGTACATTTTGTTTCAATAAATATATCACACCAAAGCCATACTTGTCAAGACCTATTTAAAAAGTTTTTCCGAATTCCAATTATTACGCAGCCGGTTTCCTGCTTTGAGCTTAAAAACAAAGGCTTTGACAAATGACCCGAAGCCACCCCTTTTTACTCTGAACTCCGGTAGTATTTCCGGCGATATATCATATGATTTTTCTTCGAGTCCGTCCTTTGCCCCTGCGCCGCAGACGGCGTTCACCAAAGCCTCCCCGTCATACGTTACCGGTATGGGGCTTCCGACGTTTGCTTTGTTTTCCCGAATAAAGCTCTCGTTGAGCTCATCTATTGTTTTAATGCGCCCGTTCTCCAAAGGAACCGCCCCCTATTCCAGACGCAGGCGAAAATCATTTATGCTGCGCTGTATCTGCTCTGAGGTTTTCATCCTCATTTTTTCCGAGTTTTCAAGCAGATCCACAAACATTTTGCTTATAAACAGCTCGTTCACCGTGGAGATACTGGGGGGAAAATCCGTTTTTCTTTCGCCGCTGCCGCTATCCTCAGGCCGGATCTTAAGTCTTCTGTTTTCCTCCTTTAACCGGTTATTTTCTGCTGTCAAAGCTTCGGTTTTTTCCAATAGCTCAACACATCTGCGGCGTATATTCTCATACTCGGCCTGAAGGTACTTTATGTACTCTTCCGTCTTTTGCGTTTCATAGCCCTGCTCAGCGATTGGTAAGATCGATTTGATGTCCATTTGATATTCCTCCGTTTTTTTGCCCATTTTACCACCAAATGACCGCATATTTTGTTGAACGATGGGGCAAAAAAATCACACCTGATTTTTATCAGATGTGATTTGCAATATCAAATTCGATTAAAAGGCGTTGTGATACCGGTCAGGCGGTAGTTTATGGGATCCCTTTCCCTGTTGTACCGGTAAACGCTCATCACAAGCCCTATTGCCAGGTAAACGCACAAGTTTGAACTGCCTCCAGAACTCAGGAACGGCAACGTGATGCCGATAACCGGCAAAAGCTTGATGCAGACTCCGATATTGATTATGGACTGCACAGCTATGATAAGAGCAATGGCGTAGCAGAAAAACCGGGTGTGATCATCCTGCACGCGCTGGCCAACGGTGACGATCTTGATAATTATAACAACCAGAAGCACCAATACGGCGACGCAGCCTATAAAGCCCAGCTCCTCCCCCACAACGGAGAAGATCATATCGCTCTCGCTTACAGGCACCAGACCGTTCTGGGTATATTGCCCATGAAACAGGCCTTTCCCCGTGAGCTGGCCGGAACCTATGGCGTTGACGGCCTGCTGCTGCTGATAAATGACCTCCTTGAGCTTGCTCTCGGTAAGCGCGGAGGGATAATAAACCGCCAATATGCGCTGTTTCTGGAACTCCGAAAGGAACTTGAACCACAATATCGGCGCTGCGGAAACGCAGAGTAAAAGAGCACCAAGCAAGTACCAGACCTTTACACCGGCGACAAAGAGCATGCCTATGGTCATCAGCAGGAAAACAAGAGCCGAACCCAGGTCGCCGGTCACAACAACAAGGCCGAAGGGAATTATCGCATGGATGCCCAAGAGGACGATATTCCTGAAATCGTTGATATCATCCTTGACGGCGGCCAGATGCTTGGCAAAGGTTATTGCAAAACCGATCTTTAAAAATTCGGATGGCTGAAGGAACAGCTTGAAGCCGGGCAATCTTATCGGCAGCCAGGTGCGCGCGTCTGAACGTGCGTCAGGGCCCACGCCCCAGATAAACAGCATGGACATCATGCCCAGACACAAAACCGCTATCACCGGCCAAAATCGGAAAAATATCTCGTAGTCGATAAATGAGATTATAATGGCAGCTATAATGCCGATAAGCACAACGCCTATCATAACGATGGTATCGCGGAGGATAACGTCGCCCTCTCCCAGCTTGTACCTCGTGGCGCTGTGAACCAGAATAATACCGCAGGCTGAGGCAAAAACACTGAGGAAAAACAGCAGCCAGTCGGTCTCTTTTATATGCAGCCGTAAATTCGGTGAAAATTTACGCATAAGCAAAGTCCTTCCATTTCAAAATCTATTATATTATAGCCCCATCGGCAGAGGATTTCAATTATTTTTATTGCCCGTAGTTTATAATTACCTGCCATTGGATATC
>CAMOTT010000167.1 GCA_946626015.1 uncultured Clostridia bacterium
CCTCGTCAAGCTCTTTGACCTGCTCCGGGGTCGCACCTTTTTGAGGGGCGTAGATGTATGCCGCGCCGTTTTCGCCGAACATGGGATTCTTTACGTCGCACAGGGCGGTTATGTTATATGATCTTTCGCTGAATTTTATATCGGAAATTTCACAAAGCGTTGAACCGGTGGGGATAAACTCCTCGCCGCTTTTTTTGTAGAATTTTGCTCCGAGAGCCGCCGCCATGCCCGCGCCTGCGTCATTTGTGGCGCTGCCGCCAAGGCCGAGGAATATATCCTCCGCACCCAGCTCGCAGGCTCTTGCGATCAATTCGCCCACACCGTAGGTGGTGGTCAGCCCGGCATTTTTTGGGTCTGCAAGGGGCAGACCTGCCGCCGCGGCCATCTCCACAACCGCGGTTTTTCCGCAGAGCAGGAAGGGAGCCTTCAGCTTTTGAAAATTCGGCCCTGTCACGTCGGTATAGATAAGCTCACCGCCGAGTATCTTCTCAAAGCAGGCGATAATTCCCTCGCCCCCGTCCGATATGGGGATACATTCCGCGACGGCGGAGGGTATCTTCGCAATAACGGCTTTTTTTATTGCCTCCGCCACCTGTGCGGAGGAAAGGGTGCCTTTAAAACTGTCCGGCGCTATTATTATGTTCACGGTATCACCATCATTTCCCGGATTTTTTGAACGCTCCGTCATACTCTTTCTGCCACTTTTCAAAGGCCGCTTTGTCGTATTCGTCCGGCAGGTTTTCGGCCAGATCCATAACGCCGTTCATTTTGTCGATCATTTTCTTAAGACCCAGCAGGGTGGGGAGGTGATCCAGGCTGCTGAACGCTTTTTTGAATATCTCTCCCATGCTCAGCTTAATGCTTTGGCCGGAGCCTCCGGCCTCAAGCTCCTTTTCGCCGATGACGCGCTTTGCCATAAAATCGTCCATAGCGTCTGTGGGAGCGGAAAGCATCCAGTTTTTCATCATGCTGATGCCCGTATGCTTTGCGCCGATCTCACGCATATAACCCACCTGATAGCGGTACAGGTTGAACTCCCCGAAGGGGTCGCCAACGGGGTAGGATAACACGTCGGTGAGGATCTTTGCCGCCATAAAGCCGCAGGCGATGCCGCTGCCCATCATGGGTATGGTCATAAAGGCGCTGTCGCCGATGAGCGCATAGCCGTTGGCAAACATCTTCGAGATAGGACGGCGCAGGGGAATAACAGCCTTCTGACAGTCGCGCACCACCTTGTCCCCGATCTGGGGCTGGTCGTTTTTCATATCCTTAAGGGCTCTGTCAATGGTTTCGTCCGTAAGCTCGCCTACTCTGCCGATGAGTACATCGGAGGTGAGCTTCTTGTCATCGTAAATGAACCAGGAAATACCCGGCTCGTCCAAATGCTTCATATAGACCTGATTTGTGTATTTCGGGGGAGCGGTGTTCTCCACAACATTGAAAATGCTGCGGTAGACGAAAAATGCGTCTCTTTTGGCAAGCAGCTTCTGGATGCCCCAATCATCGGGCAAAGAGGCTCTCAGGTGAGACAGGGCGCCGCTGGAATCCACCACAAGGTCGGCGTAAACCTCCTCGCCGCTCTTGAGTATCACACCCCTGACCCTGTCGCCCTCAATGATAAGATCCGCCACGGGGGTCTTGTACCTTATCTCGGCGCAATCCCTGGCAAGGCCGTACAAAAAGTCATTGAGAGGTCTGCGCTCCACGACAATGTCCAGCTTCTCCTCCGGCACGTTCACAAAAAGGGAATCCGTCTTTTTAGGAGTGATAAACGTCCAGCATTTTTTGGGGGAAAGGCAATCCTCCGGAGGAAAGGGTATCCCGGCGTAGTCAAAGGCTCCCGGCACCATGCAATCGTGCCAGTCGTAGGAAACCTTCGCCTGATCCTTCTTCTCAAAAACCGTCACCTTGAACCCGGCGCTGCCCAGCTTATAAGCCAGAGCAAGCGCGCCCTGATTAGCGCCGACTATGATAATGTTACCCTTGTTCAATTTTTTTGCCCCTTTCAGTATGATAACATAATTTTACCAAAAAACTCGGTTAAAGACAATATGTGAGGGGAAAATAATGTGCAGATACGTTTTTTATCGCAAACTTCCCACGTTTCCGGCTCAGGCGCGGCTTTTAAAGCATACTGTACAAAATCGCAAAACAAAATATTTTTTATTTATATTAAAAATATATGGAAATTTGCCGATACATCTGTTATAATATTCAGGCTTGGATAATCAGGTATCAATTTGATTAAATAAAATATTGGAGGAATTACAAATGGCAAACAAATGGGTCTATATGTTTGACGAGGGAAATATGTCCATGCGTAACCTGCTGGGCGGCAAAGGCGCTAACCTTGCCGAGATGACCGAGATCGGTCTTCCTGTTCCCTACGGCTTCACGATCACCACAGAGGCCTGCACGCAGTATTACGAGGATGGCAGAAAGATCAACGACGAGATCATGGCTCAGGCTATGGAAGGCGTCAAGAAGATGGAAGAGAAGAACGGCAAAAAGTTCGGCGATCTCAAGAATCCTCTCCTTGTTTCCGTCCGTTCCGGCGCCCGCGCTTCAATGCCCGGTATGATGGACACTATCCTCAACCTCGGCCTTAATGACGAAGTTGTCAACGCCATGATCGCAGGCAATCCGGATCCCTCTTTCGAGCGTTTTGTTTATGACTCATACAGGAGATTCATCCAGATGTTCTCCGACGTTGTTATGGAAGTCGGTAAGAAGTACTTCGAGCAGCTCATCGACAAGATGAAGGAAGAAAAGGGCGTTAAGTTTGACGTTGATCTTACCGCCGCTGACCTCAAAGAGCTTGCAACACAGTTCAAGGCTGAGTACAAGAACCAGCTCGGCGAGGACTTCCCCTCAGACCCGGTTCAGCAGCTCAAGCTTGCTATCGAGGCTGTTTTCCGTTCATGGGACAACCCCAGAGCAAACGTTTACAGAAGAGACAACGACATTCCCTACTCATGGGGTACAGCTGTTAATGTTATGCCCATGGTATTCGGCAACCTTAACAACGAGTCCGGTACAGGCGTTGCCTTCACCCGTGACCCTGCAACAGGCGAGAAGAAGCTCATGGGCGAGTTCCTTAAGAACGCTCAGGGCGAGGACGTTGTTGCCGGCGTAAGAACTCCCATGCCCATCGCTCAGATGGAGCAGGAATTCCCCGAAGCATACGCGGAGTTCATTAAGGTTTGCGAGATCCTTGAAAACCACTATCATGATATGCAGGATATGGAGTTCACAGTAGAGAACAAGAAGCTCTATATGCTCCAGTGCCGTAACGGCAAGAGAACAGCTCCCGCTGCTCTCCAGATCGCCTGCGACCTTATAGACGAGGGCCACAAGACTGAGGAAGAGGCAGTTATGATGATCGACCCCAGAAACCTTGACACCCTCCTTC
>CAMOTT010000168.1 GCA_946626015.1 uncultured Clostridia bacterium
TGTCGTCGGTTATCTGTATCCTGTAAAAGCACACCCTTTTGGTTTTGCGGATCTTTTCGCTCTTGCCGTAAAGCACCGAACCTTTAGGCGATGAAATGTAGCTTATGTTGCTGTTGACGGTGGCCACAAATTCCTCCGGGGAATTGGTAGAAACGGCAAAAGTAAAATCGGCAAGAGTGAACACGACCCCGCCCATGACCTGCCCGTGAGCTCCGTAATGTCTGTGGTCAAGCTTAAGGCTGCATTTTGCGTAGTCTTCGGTAACCTCGTCGATCTCTATGCCGGTCAGCTCCGTTGAAAAACGGTCGCCGGAGAAAAAACTGCGGATTTCATCCATATTGTTCATAGCATTGTCTCCTTGATACTTAAAATAATAATCGTTTCAGCTCAGGTAACGCAGAGCGTATTGCAGAAAAAGCTCCTTGTACGTTTTATCGGCTTCCTCATCGCCCTTCATAGCGTGCCCGGTGAGGTCGTGTACAAGACAATATCACCCGCTTGAAATATCCATTGAATTATATCACAAGGGAAAAATTAATTCAATCTTTTAATTCAAAGGTATGGGATTTACAAAAATTCAGGGCGCGCAAAGCCGGATAAGTTTCCGATCTGCGCGCCCTGCCGGATGCCGTTTTTCAGTCTGCAAACAATGGAGTGGAAAGGTATCTGTCGCCGGTGTCAGGCAGCAGTACCACGATGGTTTTGCCTTCATTTTCCGGCCGTTTCGCAAGCTCTATCGCCGCAAATGCCGCCGCGCCGGAGGAGATACCCACAAGGACGCCTTCGCTTCTTCCGATATCTTTTGCCGCAGCAAAGGCATCTTCATTAGAGACAGGGATGATCTCATCGTAGATATTGGTGTTAAGCACATCCGGCACAAAGCCTGCGCCGATGCCCTGTATCTTATGAGGTCCGGCAACGCCGGTGGAAAGCACTGCGGAGGTGGCGGGTTCCACAGCCGCTACTTTGATATCGGGATTTTTTGATTTAAGGTATTCGCCAACGCCCGTGATGGTGCCGCCGGTACCCACGCCGGCTACAAAGAAATCAACCTTTCCCTCGGTGTCCTCCCAGATCTCCGGGCCGGTATGCTCCCTGTGAGCCGTAGGATTGGCAGGGTTGACGAACTGCCCCGGAATAAAGCTGTCGGGTATCTCTTCAGCCAGTTCGTTTGCTTTGGCAATGGCGCCTTTCATGCCCTTTGAACCCTCGGTGAGCACTATTTCGGCGCCGTAGGCCTTGATGAGCTGACGGCGTTCAACCGACATGGTTTCCGGCATGGTGAGAATGACACGGTAGCCCTTTGCCGCCGCCACGGATGCAAGGCCGATGCCGGTGTTGCCGGAGGTGGGTTCAATGATGACGGAGCCTTCTTTCAGCTTGCCTTCCGCTTCCGCCGTGTCAAGCATGGCTTTGGCTATCCTGTCCTTGACGGAACCCGCCGGGTTAAAATATTCCAGCTTTGCGACAAGCTTTGCTTTAAGGCCGTGTTTTGCTTCTATATGTGTGAGTTCAAGCAGTGGGGTGTGTCCGATCAGCTGATCTGCGGATTTATAAATAGACATAATATTTGTTCCTTTCAAAGATTTATTTTATTGAATCGAAGCCCTGAGCAAGGTCGGCGATTATATCGTCTATATGCTCTGTTCCGATGGAAAGACGAACGGTGGTAGGCGTGATGCCTGTTTCCAGCAGCTCCTCATCGCTGAGCTGGCTGTGGGTGGTTGAGGCCGGATGAATGACCAGAGACTTGACGTCTGCGACGTTTGCAAGCAGCGAGAACAGTTTAAGGTTTTCTGAGAACTTCTTTGCATCCTCAGCAGTGCCCTTTACCTCAAAGGTGAAGATTGAAGCCGCGCCGTTGGGAAAGTAGGAGTCATACAGCTCCTTTTCTTTTCCTTCGGAAAGAGAGGGATGGTTGACCTTTGCCACCTGGGGATGGTTTTTCAAGTATTCCACCACTTTCAACGCGTTTTCAACATGGCGTTCCACGCGCAGGGAAAGGGTCTCAAGCCCTTGCAAAAGCAGGAAGGAGTTGAAGGGGGAGATGGTTGCGCCCTGATCCCTGAGCAGGGTAGTCCTGATCTTTATTATGTATGCGAGGTTGCCCACCGCTTCGGTAAATACCACGCCGTGGTATGAGGGATTAGGCTTTGAAAGTCCGGGAAACTTATCGTTCTGCGCCCAGTCGAATTTGCCCGAATCGACTATAACGCCGCCCATCACTGTGCCGTGGCCGCCGATGAACTTTGTGGCGGAGTGCACAACAACGTCCACGCCGTACTCGATGGGTCTTAATAGATAAGGTGTGGCAAAGGTGTTGTCAACAATAAAGGGGATGCCGTGGCTGTGAGCTATATCCGCTATGGCCTTAAGGTCGATGACATTTGAGTTGGGGTTGCCAAGTGTTTCAGCATAGAGGAGCTTGGTGTTGGGCTGTATGGCTTTTTCAAAATTTTCCGGGTCGGAGGGGTCAACAAAGGTGGTTGTGAGCCCCTGATCGCGGAGGGTATTGTGCAGCAGATTGTATGTTCCGCCGTAAAGGGTAGCGGCTGATACTATGTGATCCCCGGCAGTGGCAATGTTCTGTATGGCGTAGCTGATGGCTGCCGAGCCTGTTGCCACGGAGAGAGCCGCGACGCCGCCCTCAAGAGCAGCTATTCTCTGCTCAAAAACGTCCGAGGTGGGATTCATCAGGCGGGTGTAAATGTTTCCTCCCTCGGTCAAACCAAAGCGGCCTGCGGCTTGAGCGGAGTCTTTGAAAACATAGGAGGTTGTGGCGTAAATCGGAACTGCTCTTGCATCGGTTGCGGGATCGGGATTTTCCTGGCCTGCGTGGATCTGTATGGTTTCAAATTTATAGTTACTCATTTTTATTTTCCTTTCAATCTTTTAATTATTTGCGGAGGTAAAGATCATAATTTTGCCCCGTACATTCGACCAAAACGAAAATTTGCACGCAATAGACGTTGAAAGTGTTTTTTCATAGCTGTGCGCCTCTCTTTCATAGCTTATGTGGGAATTATAACACGGTAAACCTACTATGTCAATAGGTTTAATAGAATTTTTTGAAAAGTTTTTTGATTTTAGAAATTTGCACAAAAAATATCCGCCTGCGACATAGCTTTTTCAGCGTTGAACACAGGCGGATCATAGTAAAAAAGCTCCTCTTCCGAAAGATTTGCGGAAGAGGAACCTTCAACTTATTTAATTATCAGGTGAATTCGGGATCAGATCAATATACGCCGATGATGTCAGCTGTTATACAGGGTGAGGGGTCGTTGTGCCTTGAGGTGGAAACTTTCGGATTGCTGCCGCCGTTGACAGCGCCGCAGCCTTTAAGGTAAAGCACGGAGCAGTGTCCGCCGTTGCACCAGAAACCGTCCTGAACATTCATACTGTCATAGAAGAT
>CAMOTT010000169.1 GCA_946626015.1 uncultured Clostridia bacterium
TGGCCACCTTGCCGTTCTCAAAGAAGAACAGCATATAGCCGCTGTAATCGGAGGTGACGGTCATATACATAACGCTCTCACCCTCGTCCATACCGCATTTTGACGGCACAAAATCACCCAGAAGGCTTGTTTTGCTGTCATCAAAATCGCTGGCCTTTGATTTGTACACCTGGCACTTGTTGGTAAAGAACAAAAGCTCAGTGTTGTTTGTGGTCTCAACGCTCTGGGATATTTCATCGTTTTCTTTGAGTTTATGTTCTCCGCTCATCCTTAAGGACTGAGGGGTGATTTTTTTGAAATATCCCTCTTTTGTCAGGAACACCGTCACCGGATAATCCGGGATCTCATCTTCCTCGTCATAGTCCTCTATCTCGGAGGTATATATGATCTCGCTGCGGCGTTCGCTGCCATATTTTGCCGCCACATTTTTAAGCTCGTTTATTATGATGGTTTTGACCCTTGACTTTGAGGCAAGTATGCCCTCCATATCCTCGATATCCTTCTCCAGCTTTTCAATATCCTGCGTGCGCTTGAGGATATATTCCTTGTTGAGGTGCCTCAATTTTATCTCGGCAACATACTCGGCCTGGAGCTTGTCTATACCGAAGTTTATCATAAGGTTCGGTATGACCTCGCTCTCCTCCTCGGTTTTTCTGATAATGCTGATGGCCTTGTCTATATCAAGGATGATCTTTTCCAAACCCTTGAGCAGGTGCAGTTTATCCTTTGCCTTGGTCAGCTCAAAATAGACCCTTCTGCGGACGCAGTCCGTGCGGAAGGCTATCCACTCCTCCAAAAGCTCCGCCACACCCATTACCTTGGGCACGCCGCCGATAAGGACGTTAAAGTTGCAGGAAAAAGTATCTTCCAGGGTTGTCATTTTGAAAAGCTTCTGCATAAGCTTCTCGGGATTGACGCCCCTCTTTAAATCTATTGTGATCTTGAGACCCTGCTTGTCAGTCTCGTCTCTTACATCGCTGATATCCTTTATTGAACCGGCCTTGACCTTTTCGATTATTTTGTCGATTATCGCCTCAGCTGTGGTGGTTGGAGGGATCTGGGTTATGTCGATACAGTTGTTGGCTTTGTCATAGGTATAACTGGCCCTGACCTTAATGCCACCCTTACCGGTACTGTATATGCTCTCCATGGCTTCTCTGTCATAGAGTATCTTGCCGCCGCCTATGAAATCGGGAGCCTTCAAGGTATCCGCCACGTTGTGCTCGCTATTTCTGATAAGCTCGATGGTGGTGTCGCAGACCTCTTTGAGGTTAAAGGAGCAAATTGAGCTTGCCATGCCCACCGCAATGCCGGTGTTTGCGTTGACAAGTATCGACGGGAAAGAAACCGGCAGCAAGGTAGGCTCCTTCATGGTATTGTCGTAGTTGTCAACAAAGTCAACGGTGTCCTTGTCTATATCGTTAAAAAGCTCGTTGCAGACGCTTTCAAGCTTTGCCTCCGTGTAACGGGATGCCGCCCAGACCATATCCCGGGAATAAGCCTTACCGAAGTTGCCCTTTGAGTCAACATAGGGCACTAAAAGCGCCTCGTAGCCCCTTGAAAGACGTACCATTGTCTCGTAAATCGACGCATCGCCGTGGGGGTTGAGCTGCATAGTGCGGCCCACTATGTTTGCGGATTTTGAACGGGGGCCGGTGAGCAGACCCATTTTATACATGGAATAAAGGATCTTACGGTGCGCCGGCTTAAAGCCGTCGATCTCGGGGATCGCTCTGGACATGATAACGCTCATGGCGTAGGGCATAAAGTTTACTTCAAGGGTCTCCGTAACAAGCTGATTTACAACTTCTCCGGCGCCGGAAATGTGAGCGTTTTTATTCTCTTCTTCCTTTACTTCATTGCCTGTGTTTTTCTTCCTTGCCAAAACCTCTCCCCCTTTCTCAGCTTACGTCCGTCAAATCTATATACAGATGGCCGCAGTCCGCAATATGCTGTTTTCTGCCCTCAAGATTGTTGCCCTCAAGCAGCTCAAACTGATATTCCATACGCTCCTCGGTATCGGTCTCTATCTTTATAAGTCTGCGTGTCTTTGGGTTCATTGTGGTGAGCCACATCATATCCGCGTCATTCTCGCCAAGACCTTTTGAACGCTGGATGGTATATTTAGCGTCGCCGATCTCCTCAAGCGCCGCCGCCTTTTCCTTCTCCGTATAGGCAAACCAGGTCTGATCCTTGCTGGTTATCTCATAAAGGGGCGACTCCGCTATAAATACCTTGCCGGCCTCAATGAGGGTTGGCATTAGCCTGTATATCATGGTAAGGATAAGTGTCCTTATCTGGAAACCGTCCACATCCGCATCGGTACAGATGATGACCTTGCTCCACCTTAGCATATCAAGGTTAAATGATGAAAGATCCTTGTTCGCCTTGGTTTTGACCTCAACGCCGCAGCCCAAAACCTTGATAAGATCGGTGATTATGTCGTTTTTAAATATCTTATCATATTCAGATTTAAGGCAGTTGAGTATCTTGCCCCTGACCGGGATTATTGCCTGAAACTCGGAATTTCTCGCCTGTTTACAGGCACCCAGAGCCGAATCGCCCTCAACGATGAAAAGCTCACGCTCCGCCACATCCTTGCTGCGGCAGTCAACAAACTTCTGCACCCGGTTCGTAAGATCCATTGAGCCTTGCAGGTTCTTTTTTATGTTCTGCCTTGCAGCCTCCGCGCGTACTCTGCTGCGCATATTTATAAGGATCTGGTTTGCAACCTTTTCAGCCTCAAGCTTATTCTCGATAAAATATATTTCCAACTGATGTTTAAGGAAGGCAGTCATGGCCTCCTGAATAAACTTGTTGGTAATTGCTTTCTTTGTCTGGTTCTCGTAAGAGGTCTGTGTGGAGAAGGAGGATATGACAAGTATCAGGCAATCCTCAATATCCTGAAAAGATATCTTGCTGTCGCTCTTAAGGTACTTTCCGCTCTGCTTGAGGTAGGCATCGATCTGGGAAACAAAGGCGTTTTTTGTCGCCTTTTCAGGCGCTCCGCCGTATTCAAGCCAGCTTGAATTATGGTAATATTCCTTGCGCTGGTTTTTGTTGGAGAAGCACAGGGCGACGTTTATTTTGACACGGTAATCGTCCTGATCCTCCCTGTCCCGGCCTACCTTTTCGGTGCTCCAGCACTGTATGCCTGTGATTCCCTTGCCATCAGCTATCTCGGCAACATAGTCCGAAATGCCGTTTTCATAAAGATATTCGTATGTTTCAAATGTGTTTGCGCCTGTCTGATCTTTCAGTATAAATTTGATGCCGGCATTGACAACGGACTGCCGTTTGAGAGTGCTCTGGAAATATTCAAGGGGCACGTCGATGTCTGTAAAGACCTCCAGATCCGGTTTCCACTTTATTCTGGAGCCGGTATCTCTTTTGGTATAAGGCTCCTTGTTGA
>CAMOTT010000170.1 GCA_946626015.1 uncultured Clostridia bacterium
TACGAGATGCGGCCGGACACGGACACCTTGGCCACCCTGGCCATCCCCTCCACAAAGGAGCTGCTTGAGGGGGCGGAGAACATGGAGCGGTGCAACAACAAGGTGAACATCATAATCTCCCACGAGCCGCCTCTGGCCATCAAAAGCTTCCTGAGCCTTAACGACAATATCGGCGTGGACGTCACCGGGCTCAATACGTACTTTGAGGAGCTTAACAACTACTGCACCTTTGACAGATGGTTCTTCGGCTCCATGCATGAGGATAAATACATCTCCGCTTCTCACATAGCGGTATTCCAAAAAATAGTGGACGCCGAGACCGGCAAACCCGTAAGATGACACAGAGGTAAAAGATATGAAAAAAACAGCCTTTATCGCCATAGTGGGCTGCCCCAACGTGGGCAAGTCCTCCATACTCAACAAGCTGCTGGGGCAAAAGATAGCTATTGTCTCCGAAAAGCCCCAGACCACCCGTACCAAGATAATGGGCGTGCTCACAAGGGGCGACACCCAGCTTGTATTTACAGACACTCCCGGTTTCCACCGCCCCAGAACAAAGCTGGGGGAAAAAATGGTCAAGGCCGTCGGGGACAGTATCTCCGGGGTGGACGCCTGCCTGTTCGTTGTGGAGCCGGAGGGCGAGCTGCGTCAGGCGGAAAAAGAGCTGCTGGAAAAATTCAGGCAGCAAAAGATGCCCGTTGTGCTCGCCATCAACAAGGTGGACACCATACCGGAGAAAGAAAAGCTTATGAGCAGGATACTCATGTTCACACAGCTCTATGACTTTGAGGCCATAGTTCCCACCTCCGCGGTGAAGGGGATCAACATCGAGGAGCTTTGTCAGGAGCTTGAAAAGCTTGCCTTCGAGTCGGAGTTCTTCTTCCCGGAGGACACCCTTACGGATCAGCCGGAGCGGGTCATCGCCGCTGAGATAATAAGAGAAAAGCTGCTGAGACTGCTGGACAAGGAGATCCCCCACGGAATAGCCGTCAGCATTGAAAAAATGCGGGAGCGCGAGGACAGCGACATTATGGACATCGACGCGGTGATCTACTGCGAAAAGGAATCCCACAAGGGGATAATAATCGGCAAGGGCGGGGAGATGCTCAAACGGGCCTCCAGCCGCGCCCGGAGCGATATGGAAAAATTCTTTGACTGCCGCATAAATCTCCAATGCTGGGTCAAGGTCAAAGAGGATTGGAGAAACAGGGAGGGTCTGATCCACAACTTTGGTCTGGACGGATAAAAATTTCCATTTATATAACCGGCTTTAAAGCGAAAAATATCAGCGTAAATATTTTTCGGAGGTTCGGTTTATGGAAAACTTTGACGAGCTCAGCGAATGGCGGAAATTCGCGGAAAGCGGAAGAATAGAGGATTATTTGTTATATAAAAAGTACGCGCGCAGGGAGGAAGCGCCCCATGCACATGAACACGGAAGGGCTGATAATAAGGGAGAACAGCACGGGGGAAAATGACCGCGTGGTGACTATCCTGACCCGTGATTACGGTGTGCTCCGCGCCTTTGCCAGGGGAGCGAAAAAAACAAAGAGCAGTATGCAGAGCGGCACCCAGCTGCTGTGCTACTCCCGGCTCTCCCTCTTTAAAGGCTCGGATGCCTACATAGTTGACTCGGCGGAGCCGCTTGAGGTGTTTTTCAAGCTCAGGGAGAATATAGAAAGGCTGGCTCTTGCCCAGTATTTCTGCGAGCTTGCCGGGGAGCTTTCCCCGGAGTACGAAGGGGCGCAGGAACAGCTGAGGCTTGTGCTCAACGCCCTGCATTTCCTTGCCTCGGGCAAAAAGCCCCAGCCCTTGCTGAAGGCGGTGGTGGAGCTTCGCCTGATGAGTCTGGCAGGTTATATGCCCAACCTTGTGGGCTGTGACGGCTGCGGAAAATTTGAGGACAAGGTCATGTTCTTTGACCCCTTGGAAGGGTCAATCTCATGCCCCGGCTGCTCAAGGGCGGGGATAGAGCTGGATATGGGCATCCTCACTGCAATGAGATTTATCTGCTATTCCCCGGACAGTAAGCTCTTCAGCTTCGGTCTGCCGGAGAAAAGCCTCTCAAAGCTCTCCTCGGTGACGGAGGAATATCTGCGCAGCAGGGTGCAGAGAAGGTTCAAGACCCTGGATTTTTACAACACACTTGTTCAAGGAGTATGACATATATGAAGAGAACCATGATAAAGTCACTTTACGACGATCCTCCGGCGGAGGGCGCCGTTATCACCGTCTGCGGCTGGGCGAGAACTGTCCGGGACTCAAAGGCCGTAGGCTTTACCGAGATAAACGACGGCAGCTCGTTTAAAGGCGTGCAGGTGGTTTTTGAACGGGACAAGCTGGAAAACTACAAGGAGATAGCCGCCCTCAACGTGGGAGCCGCTGTGAGGGTGACGGGCAGATTTATCCCCACCCCGGAGGCAAACCAGCCCTTTGAGATAAATGCGGATAAAATAGAGGTAGAGGGTGTCTCCTCGCCGGAATACCCCTTGCAGAAAAAGAGACATTCCCCGGAATATCTGCGCACAATAGCTCATCTCCGACCCAGAGCAAACCTTTACAGCGCGGCTTTTCGCGTAAGGTCTGCCGCGGCCTTTGCGATACACAGGTTCTTTAACGAGAGGGGCTTTGTCTACGCCCACACGCCCCTGATTTCCTGCAGCGATTGCGAGGGGGCCGGGGAGATGTTCCGGGTGACCACGCTGGATCCAAAAGAGCCGCCACTTACAGAGGACGGCAAGGTGGATTTTTCTCAGGATTTTTTCGGCAAGCCGGCGTATCTGACCGTCTCCGGGCAGCTTCAGGGCGAGGCCATGGCTCAGGCCTTCGGCAAGATATACACCTTCGGCCCCACCTTCCGCGCGGAAAGATCCTACACCCAGCGCCACGCGGCGGAGTTCTGGATGATCGAGCCTGAGATAGCCTTTGCGGAGCTTTCTGACGATATGGCTCTGGCGGAGGACATGATAAAATACATCATAAACTACTGCCTCGAAAATTGCGGGCAGGAGCTGGAATTTTTAAATAAATTTGTTGACAAGGGGCTTATCGAAAGGCTGAAGGCCGTTGCCGCCTCCGACTTTGCCCATGTGACCTACACAAAGGCCATAGAGCTGCTCTCGGAGTACAACGGCGAGTTTGAATATAAAGTATCCTGGGGGGTCGATCTGCAAACGGAGCACGAGCGCTGCCTCACCGAGAGGATATTCAAGCGGCCCGTGTTCGTAACGGATTACCCCAAGGAGATAAAGGCTTTTTATATGCGCCTGAACGATGACGGCAAGACTGTTGCGGCAATGGATCTGCTGGTGATGGGTATCGGCGAGATCATCGGCGGCAGCCAGCGCGAGGAGCGGCTGGAGGTACTCACA
>CAMOTT010000171.1 GCA_946626015.1 uncultured Clostridia bacterium
TTGGATCTGGTATTATAACGATATTTATTAACGAGGTATTCAAATGGAAAAATCCCCTTTTGACATTAAAAAGATAACTTCGGAGTTTTGTCTGCCCGGAGAGTACGTGGATTGCGAGCCCATCAAAAACGGCCATATCAACGACACCTTTAAGGTGCGGATAAAATCACAGGAGGGCGAAAAGCAGTTCCTTATCCAAAGAATAAACACCGACGTTTTCAAAGACCCGGACGCCCTTATGGAAAATATAATCGGTGTGACCGATCACATAAGGCGGTTCATAGCGAAAAACGGCGGAGATCCGGAGCGCGAGACCCTCAAGGTCTACCCTGCGGGAGAGGGCAAAAACTATTACCGGGATGAAAACGGCAGCTGCTGGCGCTGTTACAATTATGTTGCCGGCACGTCCTCCCGCAACGTCATTGACGATCCGGCCGTTTTCTACAATGCCGCGAAGGCTTTCGGCAGGTTCAGGCAGATGCTGGCGGATTATCCCATTGAGAGCCTGAACGAAACGATCCCGGATTTCCACGATACGGTCAAAAGGGTGGAGGCGCTTGAACGCGCGATAGCGCAGGACGCTGTCGGCAGAGCGGCGCAGGTTACGGAAGAAATAGCCTTTGCCCGCAAACACAGCCCGGAGGCCGGCAGGCTCCTTGATCTGCTGGCAAAAGGGGAGCTGTCTCTCAGCGTTACTCACAACGACACAAAGCTCAACAATGTGCTTTTTGATGAGACTACAAATCAGGGCATCTGCGTTGTTGATCTGGACACGGTCATGCCCGGGCTTTCCCTTTACGATTTCGGCGACGCCATAAGGTTCGGCGCCAACACGGCCTCGGAGGGGGAGCGGGATCTTACAAAAGTTTCCTTTGATCTTGAGCTTTATAAGGTTTATGTACAAGGATATATTGAAGCGTCAGGCTCCGCGATAAGCGAGTGTGAGGTGAACAACCTCGCCTTCGCCTCAAAGCTAATGACCTATGAGTGCGGAATAAGGTTCCTTACGGATTATCTTAACGGCGATGTCTACTTCAACATAAGCAAGCCGGATGACAACATTGCCCGGTGCCGCACCCAGTTTGCCCTCATAGACGATATGGAGTCAAAGTGGGAACAGATGGAAGAAATTGCCCGGGAGGTATACAGGGGGAAAACAAATGACTAAGCGTAAACTGGTTGTGATAAGCGCAGTGCTTTCAGCGGTGATACTTGCGCTGTTTGTCCTTTTGATAGTGCTTATCAGCGGATATAACGATAATGAGATCGAGGCGAAAAAATACGATATCGTTTCCATTGCCAGAAACCTGAGCGAAAAGAACGCCGCCACGACGGCAAAAAAAATTGCTGTCATAGCAAAGTCCGAATCCCTCAAGCAGGAAAAAAACTCCTACCTGGCGGTCAAGACGGCAATAAAGAACGGCTTGGACGGGATCTTGCTGGATGTTTCTTTCCGCAAGGACGGCACCCCTGTGCTGGCGGAAAATTTTAATGCCGTAACCAGGGATTCCCCGGAGCTTGAAAAGGTTTTTGAGCTTGCAGAGTCCACCGATTTCAGGTTGATCCTCAATATGGGCGAAGTCTCCGATATGGCCGGAGTAAGGAAGCTTATAGACAGGTTTTCCTTAAAAAACAATGTTACGATCCTGGCGGATGACGAGGTCAAGCTCATGGAGATAAAGCGGCATTTGTCCGGCTGTAAGGTCTGTGCAAAGCTGCAGGAGGACGGCTTCACCTTCAAGGATACCGATGAGCTGCGCAGTAAGCTCATTGCAATAAGGCAGAGCGGCGCGACCTACATCGCCCTCAAACCCGATCTTATCGACAAGGATTTTGTAAAGACCTGCAACAGTGTTCATATGGGAATACTGGTCTACGGCGCGGATACTAACGCGAGCCTGCAAAACTCCCTCTCGTTTGCCATAGACGGGCTTATAACGGATTACCCCGACGACGTGAACAGCATCATTGATTCGCTGGGCGGTTGACAGGGGCATATTGACCTTTGATAAAACCAAACTCCGGTCTGTTACAAGGGAAGCCTTGCCGCAGATCGGAGCTTTTGCTTTTTAAAATTTATATCCAGATTTTTTCGGGGTTGCCGCATTCGTTTGTGTTTTTGACGGGTGTGGCTTTTTTATTCCTCTTCAATGTCGTGCTGAACGTCATCCACCAGCCATTGGGTATCTCTCAGGTCAAAGAGAAACTGGGGCACATAGGCGTCCGAGGCGGAAAAGAGCTGCTGCACGTAAAGGTTGTCGATATGCAGATCTATGGCGGCTTTTACGGCTATTTTATACTCCCTTCTTGAAAGCTTTCTGTCTATTGCCGGAAAATCCTTTGTATGGCCGTTGGGCACGTATTGACTCATAAGGCTGACCATGGTGCCGTAGGGCAGGTTTTCGGATATCCAGCGCAGAGCCTCCACGGAGCGCCCCACGTTAGAGGGCAGTATCAGGTGCCGGACCATCAACCCCTTTTCCGCAAGATTTTCGTTGTTCAGGGTGAGCATACCCACCTGACGCTGCATTTCAAGTATAGCCTCCGTGGCAACGTCAAAATAATCCGGCACGCCGGAGTATTTTTTGCCGGTCTCATTGTCGGAATATTTAAGATCCGTGAGATAAACGTCCACCAAACCGTCCAGCAGCTTCAACGTTTCGACACTTTCATAACCGCTGGTGTTGTAAACTATGGGTATGGGGGATCGGAACTCCCGGAGTATCTCAGCCAGCTGCGCCGCGTAATGTGTGGGCGTGACCAGATTTATATTGTGCGCCCCCATCTCCACCATGGAGCGCATCACATGGAGCAGCTCCTCCGGCGTGACGTTTGTGCCGTAGTTGTTGTGGCTCAGCTCCCAGTTCTGGCAGTATACGCACTTAAGAGGACAGCCGGAGAAAAATATCGCCCCCGAACCGTTTTCTCCGGAGAGACAGGGCTCCTCCCACTTGTGGAGCATGGCGTGGCCTATCCTGATAGTGTCCGGCATACCGCAGGCGCCCACACGGACGCTCCTGTCAACTCCGCATTTTCTCGGGCAAAGTGTACATTCCATAGTTTATCTCCGTTCTAAAAAATACGATTTAAGCGTAAAAATATAATAATACATAATATAAAGGATGGTGCTTTATGAACGCCCACAATATGTCCGCGTTACGGGTAGCAGAGGAGCTTGAAAGCAGTATTGAAACCGGACTTTCCTCCTCAAGGGCGCACGCGCGGCTCAATAATGAGGGGCCCAACAGGCTGGAAACAAAGAAAAAGAGCAATATCCTGGTCTGCTTTTTTAAGCAGTTTGCAAATCTGATGGTGATAATATTGCTCATCGCCACAGCGATCTCCTTCGCCAC
>CAMOTT010000172.1 GCA_946626015.1 uncultured Clostridia bacterium
TTGACGAGCTTATGGAGTATATCAAGGGCCCGGATTTCCCCACTGCAGGTATAATCATGGGCAGAGCCGGTATCAGAGCCGCTTACGCCACGGGCAGGGGAAAGATCACCGTCCGCGCAAGGGCGGAGATAGTTGAGAAGAAAAACGGCAGATTTGCCATCAATATCTCTGAGCTTCCCTATGTTGTAAACAAGGCAAGGCTCATTGAAAGCATCGCGGATCTTGTAAAGGATAAGCACATTGAAGGTATTTCCGACGTAAACGACTACTCCTCCAGGGAGGGTATGCACGTTGTTATCGACCTTAAGGCGAATGCCAATCCCCAGGTGGTGCTCAATCAGCTTTATTCACTCACGCAGCTGCAAACCACCTTCGGCGTCATTATGCTCGCCCTGGTCAACAATGAGCCAAAGGTGCTCACCCTGCGCGAAATGCTCAGCCATTATATAAAGTTTCAGGAGGAGATAATCACCCGACGCACCCAATTTGACCTCAAAAAGGCTCAGGAAAGGGCGCATATTTTAGAGGGCTTGCTTATCGCTCTGGACTTTATAGACGAAGTTATAGCCATTTTAAGGGCTTCAAAGAGCATTGCGGACGGCAAGACTGCGCTGATAGAGCGCTTCGGTCTGGATGATATCCAGGCTCAGGCGATAGTTCAGATGCGTTTAGGCCAGTTGACAGGCCTTGAAAGGGAGAAAATAGCCGATGAAATGGCGGCGCTCAAGGAGAAGATCGCCGAGTACCTTGCCATACTTTCCGATGAGGGCAGAGTTCTTGCCATCGTCAAGGAGGAGGCTCTTGCGCTGAGCGCGAAGTACAGCGACGACCGCCGCACCGAGATAATGAACGTCAGCGGCGAGGTGGATATAGAGGATCTTATCGCCGAGGAAAACTGTGTGTTCACAATGACCACAATGGGTTACATCAAGCGTTTGCCCGTGGATACATACCAGACCCAGCACAGAGGCGGCAGGGGAGTCAAGGGCCTCACAAGGCGTGAGGAGGACGTTGTGAGTACGATGTTCACAGCTTCCACCCACGATTATGTGATGTTCTTTACCACCCGGGGCAGAACTTACAGGCTGAAGGGCTATGAGATCCCCGAGGGCGGCCGCACCAGCAAGGGCATGAACATAGTCAACATCCTTCCCATCGAGACAGATGAAAAGATATCCGCTATGATAAGAGTACCCAAGCGCGAAGAGGGCGAGGAGGAATACGATCCTTACGTATGTATGGTAACGCGCAAGGGCACCATCAAGAGGACGGCTCTTTCGGAATACAAGAACATCCGCAAGACCGGCGTTATCGCAATCAATCTTGATGATGACGATGAGCTTGCCTGGGTTCGCCTCACAAGCGGCAATGACGATTTGATAGTTGCCACACGCAAGGGTATGTGCATCAGGTTCAATGAAAGCGACGCCAGACCTTTGGGCAGGACGGCAAAGGGCGTCCGCGCAATAGCTCTCCGCCAGGGCGATGAGGTTGTGGGTATGGACGTTGTTGACGAGAACAAGACCATCCTCACCATCAGCGAAACAGGCTACGGCAGACGCAGTAAGCCCGACAATTACAGGCTCCAATCCCGCGCCGGCAAGGGCATCACCAACTACCGCACCGCCACATACGGAGATGTGGCCGCCATAGCGACGGTGGATGAAAGCGAGGATGTTATCCTTATTTCTTCGGACGGTGTTATTATAAGAATACCCATCGACCAGATCACCACTTTTGCCCGTCCTTCAAAGGGCGTGCGTGTGATGAGAGTTACAGAGGGCGAGCGGATCATAGCCATGTCCTGTGCGGAGAGGGATGAATCCCAGCAGGACGAGGTCAATATCGAGGTTGACGCGGATTCCGGCGACAGCGGAGACGTGGCCGATGAGCCGGAGGAAACCGTGACCGAAGTCCCGGAAGAAACTCAGGAGTGATACCGGACAAACTAAATAAACCAACAAAAAGGACGCCCGTAATGGCGTCCTTTTGACATACTTATTGATTTCAATTCGGTTTATTCAGAATGTCTAAAAGTTCTTTTGGTGTAACGACGAACGGCTTTACAGGAAAATGCTTTATATTTCCTGTAACGAGATATGCGTCGTCGCTTTCGTTTCGCTTTTCCAATACGACCTCATAGAAAGGCAAGTCATTCATATCCGGCAGTGTTAAGCCTGACGGTGAGGGCTCAATGAGAATACCGTACTGTTCTACTGCTGAAAGTAAATAATTAACGATATCGACAGAAAAGCCGAATTTCTATCTGCTCAGCACTTCACGATATTCCCTTATGATATAATTACTGTAAATCGGAATGATTTCTCCGCCCAGTAATTTGCTGACTACCTGAACCGTAGCGGCATCGTCCTTGCTTGACAGCAAAGCGGAAACCAGGACGTTGGTGTCAATCACGGCGTAACAAATCATTTGTTTGCCTCCCTGCGCGCATTGTTGATCTCTTTATTGATCTCGTTAAGGGTCATATCCGAAACGCCGTTGTTTTTGGCTTGTGCGCGTAGAGCCTGGAAAGCCTTAATAGCGCCGTCCCTTGTGATCTGTGTATCGGGCGATGAAATTTCAAAAGGTATGCGACGCTGCCTGACGACCGCTCGCGCAAAAATATTGATGGCAGTCGTCATATTCATACCGAAATCCTGACAAAGATTATCAAATTGATTCTTTAATGTCTCGTCCATACGAACACTGAATGTTGCCTGTGCCATAATATGCACCTCCTTCAGCTATATTATATGCAAAAAGGTGCAAAAAGTCAACATATAAAACCTAATAGGTGCATTTTGGTAAAATGTTAAAACAAATAATTAAAACGCAAAATGTTGGTTACTGACTGGTTTAATGATACAAACCGCACATTTTTCCTTGACAATACTCTTTACGCTAGGAAAAGCCGGGTTTTGCAATCGCTGCCCTTACCGGTTTTCGATCGGGGAGATAACTGGCTTGCCGTCCCTATCCAGCAGCGGAGTCAGACCGCCGGCATAGCCGCCGGCGTGAAAGATATAATTGACTCCGGTCTCTTTATCCACCCATATTTCAGTAACATTCAGGCTTCCCTGTGAATAGGTTTTTTCAAATCTGTCCGACTTTGACATTCAACATTTCTCCTTTATCCTGTTTTTTTGATTATACTGTACTCGTTTATATTATTTCAACAGCTGCATAAAAAACAACCTCCGAAATCATAAGCGGCGATTTCGGAGGCTATGTAATATCAAATATTATTCCTCAGCGGGAGCTTCCTCAACAGGAGCGGCTTCCTCAGCAGGAGCAGCTTCCTCAGCAGGAGCAGCTTCCTCAGCAGGAGCAG
>CAMOTT010000173.1 GCA_946626015.1 uncultured Clostridia bacterium
GGGAAGGAGTTCATTTTTAAAAGTATCCACGACAGGACAGGAATATCGAACAGTTCCCTCTTAGCCATAAAAAAGGGCATACGCTTCAATTGTGAAGATATCACAACTGGATCCATGGCCGCAATATGGTTCGAGGCGAGGATGAAACCCCTGTCCTCGGGGATGTTTTCAAGCCCCGAAACCTTTACCCTGTACAGAAGGTTCAGCAAAAATCTCAGATATGCTCTGAAGGCTTTGTTCCTGCTCCTGTGAAGATAGGAGTAATCGAAATCTTTCATTGTATTTCAACTCCCGAAATGATTTTAAATTAAATTTATTTGCCGAGCTTTTGGCTGATAAGCGAAAGTACCGCGTCTATGGACTGCTCAAGGCTCAGGTCGGTAGTGTCGATTATCACCGAATCTCCGGCGGGCTTGAGGGGAGCTATCTCCCTGTGGCTGTCGTTATAATCACGCTGTATCATTTCTTCCAGCACGTTATTGTAGTCAACTTCGATGCCTTTTTCGGTCAATTCAGCATAGCGCCTTTTTGCCCGGGCTTCCGCAGAGGCAGTGAGGAAGATCTTTATCTGCGCGTCCGGCAGAACAACGGTGCCGATATCCCGGCCGTCCATTATACAGTTGTTTTTGCTTGCAATATCGCGCTGCAGGTCAAAAAGAAAAGCGCGCACGGCAGGGATGGCGGAAACATCCGACGCCGCCATGGAAGCGGCAGGGGTGCGTATCTCCTCCGAAACGTCCTCGCCGTTAAGATAGACGCGCTGCTGGCCGTCAATGAACTTAAGCTCCACCTTTATATCCGCAAGCGATTTTTCCACGTTTTCCGCGTCGGAGGGGGTGATGGAGCGGCGCAGGGCGTTTACTCCTACTGCGCGGTAAAGGGCTCCTGTGTCCACGTAAATAAAGCCCAGTTTCCTGGAAGCGCTCTTGGCGATGGTGCTCTTGCCTGCGCCGGCAGGCCCGTCAATGGCGATATTTATACTGTTCATATTTTTCAACTCCGTTATTTTGTGATGTTTGTTGCTCAACTATACGGCCATCAAACGTTTTCGGCCGCCAGACGACCGGTGGAAAAGGCTATCTGAAGATTGAATCCCCCTGTGTAGGCGTCCACGTCGATCACCTCACCGGCAAAGAACAGGCCGCTCAGGAGCTTTGACTCCATGGTCTTCGGGTTTATCTCCGAGGTCTTTACGCCGCCGGAGGTGATGATCGCTTCCTCAATGGGTCGAAAGCCGTTGACCGTTATTTTTAACGACTTCAGCAGGTTTACAAGCCCGAGCCGCTGCTCCCGGGTCACCTGATTAGTTACTGTGGATGGGCTTATGCCGGAAAGCTTTACAATGACAGGAACCAGCTTTTTTGGCAAAAGCGAGTTCAGGGAGTTTATAAAATTGCGGTTTGAGCTTTTTGCAAAATCCCGGAGTACCCGGGCGTCCAGCTGCTCGTGGGACAGAGCCGGTTTGAGGTCGATAAAGATCTGATACCTTCCTTTTTTCATATCCCTGATGTGGGAGCTTGCGCTCAGAATTACAGGGCCGGATACCCCGAAGTGGGTGAAAAGCATTTCTCCGAAATCTGTATAAACCGTCTTATATTTCTCTGTGTCGTAGACCTCAATGGCGATATTTCTAAGGGAAAGCCCTTGAAGATCGGAACAAAAGCCCTCGTGAGCAGAGAGGGGAACAAGGGAGGGCTTGGGGTCAACTATTGTGTGCCCTGCCTGTTTGGCAAGCTCATAACCGTCTCCGGTGGAGCCGGTGAGGGGATAGGAGACGCCGCCGGTGGCCACGATGACGCTGTCGGCAAATATCCTCTCATCGTCATAGGTCGCCACGCCGATGGCTTTGCCGCCGCTGATAATAAGCTCCCGTACACGGGCCTGCTTTAGTATGACTCCGCCGGAGCGGACATATTTTGCAAGGGCGTCCACGATGTCGGCCGCCTTGTCGCTGACGGGAAATACGCGGTTGCCCCTTTCGATCTTTAACGGTACGCCGAGCCCTTCAAACAGCTCCATTGTATCCGCCGGCATAAAACGGGAAAAGGCGCTGTAAAGGAACCTGCCGTTTACGGGAACAGAGTTTATAAGCTCATCCAGAGCGTTGCAGTTGTTGGTGACGTTGCACCTGCCCTTGCCGGTTATCATGACCTTGCGCCCGGGCTTTTCGTTCCGCTCGATCAGGGTTACCTTGTGACCGAGCTCTGCGGCTCTACCGGCGGCGATGAGCCCCGCCGCGCCTGCGCCCACAACAATAACATTACTCATAAAAACATTTTTACTGCGGTGAGCAGTATCACCTTTCTTCAATCGATCTCGTCATAGGTGTCGTACACCTGGTATTCACGCCAGATCTGTTCAAGGGTGCGCAGGTTGTCAAAGGCCTCTCCGGTCTTGCTCCGGGCACATTGTAAGATCAGGGCGTTTATAAGGCTCAAGGGCGCCACAAGGGAGTCCACAAAGGATAAGGTGTCTGTACGGGCGATCAACAGATGGTTGGCGGTCTCCGCGATGGGGGAGAGCTCGCTGTCCGTTATGGAGATTATGGAAGCGCCCCGGTCGCGGACAAATCTGAGGGCGGACACGGTTTTTCTTGAATACCTTGGGAAGCTGATGGCTATGCAGACGTCGTCTTTACCTATACGGAAGAGCTGCTCAAAAATCTGATCTTCCCCGGAGTTGTCGATCAGCACTACGTTGTCGTACAGCAGGTTAAAGTAGAACGCTGCGAAGCTTGCCAGCGCCGCGGAACTGCGCACGCCCAGAATATATATTTTTTTTGCGCGGTTTATCTTCTCCACGCTTGCGTCAAATTCCTCTCGGGAGGTCTTTTCGATGGTCTCGCGGATCATTTCAATATCGCTGAGCATAGTTTGGTCAAGGATGTTGTTGCCGCCTATCCTTGCGCTGGAGACCTCAAGCCGCTGAATGCTCGTGAGCCTGTTCTTGGTTATCTCCTGCAGATATTTCTGAAACTCATGGTAGCCGCTGAACCCCAGCTCCACTGCGAACCGCACCGCCGTAGCCTCGCTGAGCCCCAGCTTTTTGCCCAGAGCGGCGGCGGTCATAAACGCGGCCTTGTCGTAGTCGGCCAGAATGTAATCCGCGATTTTTTTGTGGCTCTTTGAAAGAGTCGGATACAGGTCAAGAACCTTTTTTTCAAACTGTGCAGTCAAACAAATCACACAGACTTTCGTCAGACGTTATCACAAATATTTTATATCTATTGTTGTGAAAAATCAAGATTTTTCAAACGGATTATCAAAAAAGCAGGACATTTGCGTAAAAACAAACTGTCCTG
>CAMOTT010000174.1 GCA_946626015.1 uncultured Clostridia bacterium
TATCTTCTCACACTGCTCAGGCTACAAGAGCAATGGCAAGAACTTCAACAACTATTTCGGCCGTATCTATGAGGCGCGTTACCTTTCCGGTATTGCTGCAGGCCTTAAGGCAAAAGAGCTCAACAATCCTCTTCTGGGCTATGTTGCGGCTATGGACAGCACAAACTCAGAGGTCACCGGCGGTATCGACGCTTTTGCTCTCGGCGCACAGTCAGTGTATCCCGAAGCAAAGGTCAAGGTAAAGGTTACCGGTTCATGGTATGATCCCGAAGGTGAAACAGCGGCTGCCAAAGCTCTCATCGACGCAGGTTGCTGCGTTATCGCTCAGCACTGCGATACAGACGGCCCCCAGACCACAGCTCAGGCCAACAACGTATTCGGCTGCGGCTACAACTCAGATATGACTGAGGTCGCTCCCAAGGCTCACCTTTGCGCACCCGTATGGAACTGGGGCGCATACTACACCGACGCTGTCAAGAAGGTCATCGACGGTACATGGACTGCCACCAACTATTATGAGGGCATGAAGGCCGGCCTTATCGACCTTTCTCCCCTCAACGATTCCATCGTTGCTGCCGGCACAAAGGAAGCCATTGATGCTGCCAAGGCTCAGATCATCGATGGTTCTCTCATCGTTTTCCACAGCGGTATCGTTAAGGCTGACGGCACTGTTATAGACCACGACCTTACAGATGCTGAAATCACAGGACAGATCAACTATTACCTCCAAGGCGTAGAACTTCTTTGATTATTTGACCAGGCAGATCCGGGGCTTTTGATAAAACTCAACGGCCCCGGATTAAGCAGCAAAAGGGTACGCTTTTTTTCGTACCCTTTTATAATTATTTTTAGGAGTGTGCATATGAGACCTGATACAGAAAAAGCGATCGAGCTTACCGGGATCAAGAAAAAATTCGGCATGAAGATAGCCAATGATGGAGTCGATCTTTCCGTCAACAAGGGCGAGATACTTGCCTTGCTCGGTGAAAACGGTTCAGGTAAAACCACCCTTATGAATATGATCTCGGGTGTTTATCATCCTGATGAGGGAAAAATAAAAGTAAACGGTAAAGAGGTTGTTATCAACTCTCCTAAAGAGTCCTATGATCTTGGCATAGGTATGATACATCAGCACTATAAGCTTGTTGATGTATTTTCCGCCCAGGATAATATCGTTTTGGGCGTCAAGGGCGGAAAATACAAGAGCAAGTCTGAGCTTGCTTCGGATGTGAAAAAGCTGTGTGATGAGTACGGGCTGTACATTGACCCCGCCAAAAAGGTCTACGATATGTCCGTCAGCGAAAAGCAAACGGTCGAGATACTCAAAGTCCTTTACAGGGGCGCCAAGATATTGATCCTGGACGAACCTACCGCTGTCCTTACCCCCCAGGAAACGGACAAGCTTTTTGATATTATTCGCAAAATGCGGGAAAACGGCTGCGCCGTTATTATTATAACCCATAAGCTCAATGAGGTTCTTGCCATCAGCGACCGTGTAACCATCCTGCGCAAAGGCAAGAGTATAGATACGGTGATCACAGCCGAAACCAACGCGAAAGAGCTTACTGAGCTTATGGTTGGCCACAAAGGGGATCTGAACATTGAACGCCCCAAGGTGGAGAAGATAAAAGATCTTTTTGAGGTTCATCATCTTACGGTCAAAAACGCAGAAGGTTCTCTGGCGCTGAACGATGTTTCCTGTGACCTTAACGGCGGCGAGATACTTGGCATTGCGGGAATAGCCGGAAGCGGTCAGAAAGAGCTTTGCGAATCCATTGCCGGTCTGATGAAGATCGAAAAAGGCGCCGTGCTGTTCAAAAAAGAGAACATAATAGGAAAATCTCCGGAGGAGATCATAAAAATGGGTATTTCCATGAGCTTTGTTCCCGAGGACAGGCTTGGAATGGGACTTGTTGCCTCCATGGATATGACCCACAATATGCTCTTAAAATCATATAAAGAATCTAAAGGCCCTTTTCTCAACAGGAAGCCTGCAAGGGAGCTTGCGGAAAAACTGATCGAAAGCCTGAATATTGTTACACCCGGAGTGAGCACACCTGTTCGTCAGTTGTCCGGCGGTAATGTTCAAAAGGTATTGATCGGCCGCGAGATAGAGTTGCAGCCGAACCTTCTCATTACGGCATACCCGGTTAGGGGTTTGGACATCAACTCCTCGTTCATGATATACGACAAGCTCAATGAGCAAAAGAAAAAAGGGGTCGCCATCCTGCTTATCGGCGAGGATCTTGACGTTTTGCTTGAGCTTTGCGACAGGATAGCCGTCCTGTGTCACGGTGAGATCGTGGATATCGTAAATGCCTCCGAGGTCACCAAGGAGGATCTTGGCCTGATGATGACCGGTAAAAAAATCAAGGAGGAGGCAGAGGAAAATGACTGACAGACCGAAAAACTCAGCTAAAAACAGCGAGCCTTTGATCCGTATAGTAAGGCGCCCGGAGCGAACCAAACTCCAGCTTGTACTGCTCAGAGTTTTCGCGCTTTTATTTGCCCTTATAGCCGGTGGTATTTTTATTGCGATAATGGGAGAAAATCCCTTTGAGGCATATAAAACCATCATTGAGGGCGCCTTTGTAGGTTCAAAAAGAAATCCCTATTCAGCAATTCAGGCCACGGTTGTGCGCTTTGTTCCGCTGCTGATAGTTTCCCTTGGCCTTTCTTTCGCTTTTAAAATGAAGTTTTGGAACATCGGCGCGGAGGGGCAGATAATAATGGGCGCTATCTTTGCCAGCTACTTTGCCCTTAACCACTATCAAATGCCCCGTCCACTGCTTTTGCCAATTATGTTCATCGCTGGCGCTGTGGGCGGCGGGATCTGGGCACTGATACCAACTATATTCAAGGTGCAGTTCGGCACAAACGAGACCCTGTTTACCCTTATGATGAACTACGTTGCGCTATACACCATTGTCTTCCTTGAATCCGGCCCCTGGCAAAGGACAAAGGGCTTTGCCAGCATAGGTCTCTTTGACCAGAACACCTATCTCCCCAAATTGGGCGGAGTACATATCGGTTGGATCATCGCGCTGATCCTTGTTGTTTTTTCATACGTTTATTTAAAGCAGACAAAGAGCGGATACGAGATCAGCGTTGTGGGTGAAAGCCAGTCTACGGCAAAATATGCCGGAATGAACGTAAAAAAGATTATAATACGGACAATGATTATAAGCGGCGCCATCTGCGGCATTGCAGGCATGATCCAGGCAACCGGTATCGATTACACCCTGTCAACGGGCATCACCGGCGGCGTTGGCTTTACCGGCGTAACGGTAGCGTGGCTGG
>CAMOTT010000175.1 GCA_946626015.1 uncultured Clostridia bacterium
TATCCTCAGCCATGGCGATTACCTCCGTTTCCTTGATCACGGTAATTCATATGATACCGGGTCACGTAAATATGCAGACGCTCCGGGGATATTTTAACGCTTAAGGGAAACAATATTTTCCGGGAAATCAATCACTACGGAGGAAAACGCTGTGAAAAACAGGCTTAAAATGCGGATAAAACGGGAAATGAAGGTAATAAAGCGAACCTATAAGACAATGCTCAAAGCTGAAACCATGTCGAGGTTCGGCGAATGGCTGTGTGATAATTATTATCTGATATCCATGGTGGCAAGCTCTGCGGAAAAGGACCTGAGCCATATCGAAGAGGTGAGAACGGATGCGGGAGGTTTGCCGGTTGTTTTCAACAGCTGCTTCAACCTGTGCCGGGAAGGGAACCTGCTTAAGGCTGAGGGTATAGAGGCCTTTTTCAAAGATAAAAATTTGACTGACACGGAGCTTGCTCTGCTGCCTGTTATGCTCAACTGCGCCCTGATCTCACTTGCCTGCGAGTGCTGTACACGGCAGGAAAAGGACGGCGCGGAGCAAATGGAATTTGTGGTAAAACAGATACACGCCATGCCGGATATTGATTTTGCGGAAATATTGGGAAAACTGAGCCCTTTGGAGAGAATGCTTGATGAGGCAACGGACGGAGTTTACGGCAGGACGGACGAAGCCGGCCGAAATATGTATAAAAGGCTGCTCAAGGAAAGGGCGGCCGGCAGGGATCAGGCAGCCGGGGATGAGCTTTTGCGCCTTAAGAAGCTTTCTCAAAAAGGAGGAAAGGATATCTTCAACCTCCTGCTTTCCGGGCAAAAGCAAACAAGGGGTATCTTACTGCTTGTAACAGAGGCTGTTTTGCCCGGGGTGCTGTCTGTTGTTCTGGCGGTTATTATTGAGAAAATATGGATAGCGCCGGTTGTGTTTCTGCCTTTGTGGGAGGTTTTGCGATATCCCGTTGAAATGCTTTTTATGCGTGGGGTTGCTCCCTGCGTGATACCCAGAATGGAGCTGCAAAATGGTGTGCCGGAGGATGCAAAAACTTTGATAACTGTGTCCTCGCTGCTTCCCCACTGCGACAGAGCAGGGGAACTGAAAGAGCACCTTATGCGCCTTTGGCTTTCCAACGGCGGAGAAAATGTCAAAATCTGCCTGCTCGCAGACCTGAAGGAGGCCGAGGTGCCGGAAAAGGCGGAGGATCAAGGGGATATAGACGGAGCAAAAAGGGTAATAACTGAGCTCAACAAAAGGTTTGACGGCGGTTTTATTTTGGCTGTCCGGGGCAGAAGCTTTTCCGAGACCCAGGGAGTTTTTACCGGCAAGGAACGAAAAAGGGGAGCCATAACCCAGCTGATAGACCTTATCAAGGGGGAAAAGAACGGGTTCCGGGAATTCTTCGGGGATATTTCGGACATACACAAGATCAAATATATTTTAGCCTTGGACAGCGATACCGATCTGCCGATAGACACTGTAAAACCCCTTGTGGCGGCCGCGGTACATCCGGCAAACAGACCTGTCATACGCGGGGGAAGGGTGGCAGAGGGCTACGGGATATTTGCCCCGAATGTGGCTGTTGAGCTATACACCGATAAAATAACAGCCTTCACCAAGTATATGGCCGGG
This sequence comes from uncultured Clostridia bacterium, assembly GCA_946626015.1. GTDB lineage: Bacteria > Bacillota > Clostridia > Oscillospirales > Acutalibacteraceae > JAAZFZ01. The sequence goes on from CAMOTT010000175.1 coordinate 1,628, forward strand.
AACGGCGGGCTGACGTTATACGACGACCTTGCATCGGAACGGTATCAGGATCTTTTCAGAGAGGGGATATTTGCCGGCAAAGGGCTTGTTGATGTTGACGCTTTTTATTCGGTGTTGAAGGACGCCTTGCCGGAGGAAAAAATACTGAGCCACGATATCCTTGAAGGCGGTTATCTGCGTACCGCTTTCGTGTCGGATGTACAGGTCACCGACGGTTTTCCAAAGCGCCAGACAGGATATTTTTCACGCATTGAACGCTGGACAAGGGGGGATTGGCAGAATGCAGGCTTTATTTTCTCCCGCAATCCTCTCAACGGGCTGTCAAGGTATAAGCTCTTTGATAACCTCAGACGCACCCTTACACCTGTGGCGGCTTTGCTGGGGATATTGATATCCATAGCCTTGCCATATCCTGCGTCGGCAATAGTTGCATTGATCTGCATACTGAGCGCCGCCGGAGGCAATATATTGTCTTTTATCCGTTCTGTCATAAACGGAGGAGCGGATATGGTTATCCGCACCTATTATTGCGGCGCTTTGCCGGATGCTCTGGATTCCGCCATAAGAGGTGTTTTGCAGATAACCATGCTGCCCGTGAGCGCCTGCGTTTCCTTGAATGCCATAGTCAAGGCGGTGTGGAGGAGTCTTGTGAGCAAAAAGAATTTGCTGGAATGGACGACCGCCGCTCAGAGCGACCACTCAAAAGGCATTGTCAAGAACATTGCGGGCTGTCTGCCAAATGTTGCCGCAGCCTTTGTCTTGATATTATTCGGCGATCCGTTCCACCGGCTGACAGGGGTTTTGTTCCTTTTAAATATACCGTTTGCCTTGTTTTCAGACAGGGAAAACACTCCCCGGGGGCGCAGACCGGATTACTTTGCGAGGGAAAAGCTTACCTCATACGCAGCGGCAATGTGGAGATATTTTACCGACCATTGCACCGTTGAGAACAACTGGCTGCCGCCGGACAATATACAGGAGACCCCGGTGTACCGTGTGGCGCGGAGAACCTCGCCTACCAATATCGGCTTGACGCTGCTTTGCATCCTTGCCGCCCGCGATTTCGGGTTTATCAGCGAGGAGGAGCTGCTTTGGCGGCTGGATAAAACAATAACCGTTGTTGAGGGACTTGAAAAATGGAATGGTAATTTGCTCAACTGGTACAATACGGAGACTCTCAAGCCCCTTGAACCCAGATATGTTTCCACCGTTGACAGCGGAAATTTTCTGTGCTGCCTTATAACCCTCAAACAGGGGCTTAAGGAGCTCGGAACAAAAAACAAAGAGATAAACGATCTTGCGGACAGGATCGACAGACTGACGGAAGACTGCGATATTTTGCCTCTTTACAACAAAAGACGGAAGCTGTTCCACATAGGCTTTGATGTTTCAAGCGGCAAGTTATCTCCGTCTTATTATGACCTGCTGATGAGCGAAGCCAGGATGACGAGCTACTTTGCCATTGCCCGTGGCAAGGCTGACAAAAAGCACTGGGGAACATTGGGTCGCACATTGTCGAAGGATGGCAGATACACAGGACCCGTATCCTGGACAGGCACAATGTTCGAGTATTTTATGCCATATCTTTTGCTCCCTGCCCCTAAAGGCACGCTGGGGTATGAGGCTCT
>CAMOTT010000176.1 GCA_946626015.1 uncultured Clostridia bacterium
CTTCCTGCCCAACATTTACCGCGCGCCTCTGGATAACGACATTATCCGCCTTGAGCTTATTGATCAGGGATTTGACAGGTGCAAGACGGCGCTCAAGAGCTTTTCTTATGAGATCGCCGAGGATGCTGTGTGCGTACTCGCAAGCTTTTCCATCAGGGCAAACAGGAAAAACGTTTTTGATTTTGATATAAAATATGCCATCCACGCAAACGGCAGCATTGATATCACCAACTCCCTCAAGCCCTGCAAAAAATGGACCAAGACCCTCAGCTCCAAGCTTATCAAGCTCATGCGTTTCGGTCTCAAGATAGAGCTGTCGCCGGAGATGAACAACGTGGAATACTACGGCCTGGGCGAAAAAGAAAATCTGCCCGACTTCAAAGCGCACACACTTTTGGGCATCTACAAAACAAAGGTCGCCGATATGAACGAGCCCTACATCAAGCCCCAGGATAACGGCAACAGGGGCGAGATCAGATGGCTCAGGATCACCAATCATGACGGCGAAGGCCTCATCTTCTGCAACGCTGACAGAAAGCTCAGCTTCAGCGCCCACAACTATTCGCAAAAGCTTTTGCAGAGCGCCGGCCATCAAGAGGATCTGCGGGACGAGGGCACAACCTTCCTCAGCATTGACGGCTTTATGAGAGGCACAGGCACCGCCAGCTGCGGCCCGGACGTTTTGCCCCAATATGCAATTGATTACAATAACGGACTGGAGTTCACCTTCACCGTTTCTCCCATCAAATAACAGTAAGAAGGTAATAAAAATGCCGATCTCAGCAAAATCGCTTGACTTCCTTTTTGAAAACAAGCTGAAAAACAGTAAACAATGGTATGACGATCACCGGGAGGATTATATAACATATGTCCGCAAGCCCTTGGAGGAACTGGTGACCGCCCTCACCCCCACAATGTTGAAGATCGACGACAAGTTGATCTGTGAGCCCAAGGTTGGTAAATCCATCGCCCGTATCCGCCGCGACACAAGATTTTCACAGGATAAGTCCCTGTACCGGGATAACCCCTGGATCAGCTTTATGCGTGAAAAAAAGCTCTACAACGGTCTCCCGGCCTTCTTTGCCGAGATCTCACCCAACGGGCTCTTCTACGGCTGCGGATATTATCAGGCGTCAACAGAATCCATGGAAAATATGAGAACCTTGATACTTGAAGGAGATAAAGATTTTAAGGCGGCTCTAAGGGCTTTTAAAAATCAGGATGTTTTTGAATTGACGGGCGAAGCCTATAAGCGGAACCATTACCCGGACAAAAGCGGAGAGCTTCAGAACTGGCTCAACAGAAAAAATATCTGTCTGACAGCTTACAGCAACGACTTTGAATTACTATTCTCCGACAAACTTTCCGACAAATTAGCCCATGATTTTCTTCTTATCGAACCCATATACAAATTTATGATGAAGATCTACAAAGAATAACTTGTTGGTGATAAAAAATGATAGAAAAATTTTTGGAAACCATTAAAAACAAAACCAATATCGTTTTTTTCGGCGGAGCAGGCGTCTCCACAGAGAGCGGTATCCCGGATTTCAGAAGTGTTGACGGGCTGTACAATCAAAAATATGATTATCCCCCGGAGGAAATAATCAGCCACTCATTTTTCCTTAAAAACCCGGAGTATTTTTATAACTTTTACCGCAACAAGCTGATCTGCAAAGGCGCAAAACCCAACGCTGCCCACTTCAAGCTCGCCGAGCTTGAAAAAGCCGGAAAGCTCAACGCCGTTGTGACCCAGAACATTGACGGACTGCATCAGATGGCGGGGAGCAAAACCGTCTATGAGCTCCACGGCTCCGTGCATAGAAACTACTGTATGGAATGCGGAAAGTTCTATGGTTTAGACTTTATTGAAAACAGCACAGGCATCCCACATTGTTCATGCGGCGGCATAGTCAAGCCGGATGTGGTATTATATGAAGAAATGCTTGACGATCTGACCGTGCGGAAAGCTGTGTCGGCCATCTCCGGGGCGGATGTTCTTATTATCGCCGGAACCAGCCTTTCGGTCTACCCTGCCGCCGGCATGGTAAGGTATTTTAAAGGTTCTGAACTTATACTTATCAACCGGGACTCAACGCCCATTGACGATCAGGCGAATATAGTCATCCACGGCAAAGTGGGCGAAGTATTTTCACAGATCAAGATTTAGGTAATTTTTTCTAAACTGATTATTCCCCCGTACAATGGTAATAATTTTATTATCAATGTGTCGGGGGAATTATTTTGTTCTATAACAAAGTCGAGATATGCGGTGTCAACACTGCCAAATTAAAGGTGCTCAACGACAGCGAGAAAAAGGCTCTTTTAAAGCTTGCGAGGCAGGGTGACAAAAACGCGCGGGAAGAACTTATAAACGGCAATTTAAGGCTTGTTTTGAGCGTTATACAGAGGTTCACGAACAGGGACGAAAATCTTGACGATCTGTTTCAGGTTGGCTGTATCGGGCTGATAAAGGCAATCGATAACTTTGATATTAACCAGGAGGTCAAGCTTTCCACCTACGCCGTTCCAATGATAATCGGCGAGATCAGGAGATACCTCCGGGACAACAACTCCGTAAGGGTCAGCAGATCCATGCGCGACACAGCCTATCACGCCATGCAGGCCAAGGAGAAGCTCACCGACAGGCTCAAAAGGGAACCCACTGTCGAAGAAATAGCAAAGGAATTGGATACCAAAAAAGAAAACGTGGTGCTGGCTCTTGAGTCTATCGTGGATCCCGTCTCCCTTTACGAGCCAATTTACTCCGACGGTAACGATACCATTTACGTTATGGATCAGATCGGCGACAGCCACACGGACGACAACTGGATAGATGAAATAATCTTCAGAGAATCCATCAATGAATTAAATCCGAGGGAAAAAAGGATACTTTATCTGAGATTTTTAAAAGGCAAGACCCAAATGGAGGTCGCCGGAGAGATAGGTATATCCCAGGCTCAGGTCTCCCGACTTGAAAAGGGCGCGATAAAGCATATAAAAAGCAAGATATAAATGAGCGCAAAAATACGGAGCGGTCTTTGCTGACTGCTCCGTATTTTAAATTATATTGAAGTCTTAACCGTTCCGTCTCCACGTATTTCTGCTGAAAAGAAGCAATATGGGGAATATTTCCAGCCTGCCCAAAAGCATATCAAAGGCAAGCACAAGCTTTGATATCCAGCCGTAAACCGAATAAT
>CAMOTT010000177.1 GCA_946626015.1 uncultured Clostridia bacterium
GTTGAGCAGAAAGGCGCTTGCCGGGTTGATTCTGATCGTTGTCGGCACTTTGGCAATGGCGATCTGGGCATAGGAAACAAATATCAACAAATCCCTGTTTGTCAAAGTGAATTTCCGTACAAATAACTTTTCTTTCCTCAAAATAAAAATATGTACTTTTGTAAGTTTTTTATGCGTTTAAGCGGCAAAAAGCCCCCGGTTGAACCGGGGGTTTTGATTTATGCTGCCGGGGTGACCGCCTTCGAGAGGCTTATGCCGAACAGGTGAAGTATGAAGTAGGCCGCCTTATGCAGAGCCTGAACTATCTTGCCCCAAAAGCCGTAATGTATCTTGCCGCAGAGGGGGCAAGCGTCCTTGGGGGTTATGTCAATAATACCGGCTGTCGGGTCATATTTCTGTCCGGCGGAATTTGCCGGAATAACGATGGAAGTAATTTCCGAAAGCCAGGTGTTGCCGTTGCGCCTGCGGACGCTCATAGGATTGAGCGCCACAGAATAGACGCTCTTGACGCTGAGCTCTCCCTCGCTGTCCGCGGCGGAGCCCAGGGCGCTGATGACGTAGGGCGTATCATTTTCATACCCGGTGTATATCATTGTGTGGCCGGGGAAATAGAGCATAGCTCCTGCCGGGGTGTTTTTGAGTATCTCCATCTTAATGGTATCTGAAAGGTCGCCGATGTCTATCCTGGTGCCCGGTACCAGCTGCTGCCAGGTGGTGTTGCGGGGCATACGCAGGCCGAAGCAGCGGTATACGTTACGGTTGAACATGGAGCAGTCCATGGCGTCCAGCATTCCGCCCCAGCCGTAGCGGTCGCCCAGACAGCTGAAGGCCACCTGCATGATATTGGCCTGCGTCATGGGGAGGAAACCTACGCTGACGCTGTAATGCTGGGATATCAAAGCCTCGCGGCGTACATAGCTGCCGTTTGAGTCCCTTGTGGGCAGGTATACAACGTAGCTGTTCCAGGGGAAACGCTCGCCGTAGCTGTCGGCGATCCTGTCCGCCGGAACAAGCTTAAGGGTCGTGCCGAGGGTCAGCTTGACGTTGGCGGTTTCCGGCACAAAGATAGAGGGCTCGGTTATAATGCGGTTCTGGGTCACAACAAGGATATCCTTATCCTCCCCGGTGGTTTTCCAGGCCTCAAGCCATTGAGCGCGGTTGGCGCAAACAGCCACAGACAGGGTATTGACCCAGCCGGAGCAGTGGTCGCTTTCCACGTAATAAAAGGCTTTGCCCTCATATGAGCAGAACTGCTTTATGACCACGGGGTCGTTCAGGTTAAGGGCACTGCTCTGGAACTCGCTGTCCGCGTCCGTTTTGCTGTAACCGATCACGTCGTCGGAGGGTATTGACATAAGATCTGTCTGCCCCACGCAAACGCCGTAAAGGATCTGGCGGCTGCCTGTCCACGCCGTATCGTCCACAGCCTTGCTCAATGCGCCGAAATAGGCGGATTTGTTGAGCATTTCGCCGTCTACGTACAGGTCGCGGGTCGGGTTGCTGCTGTTTACCGAGCTTATCAGCGCTTTTTTTAGCGATGAGGCGTCGTAGTTGACGGCAAGTTTTTCCAAATCGAGCACATAAGTGCCTTGTGTGGCCGCCGCCAGGGCGTTGTAACCGTCGATCTCCTGCGGGGACATCATAACTTTGTCGGGATCGGCGGCTTTTTGCGCCCAGTATTCCGCATGACACATGGCCTCTGTCACGCCGGAAGGGTACTGTATGTTGCCCTCCGCCGCCGCGCAGACTGTGAGCATACTGATAAGCAGCGCCAGCAGCAGACATAAGGCTGTGTATTTTTGGACACGGGAACGGTCGGTTTTATTTTCTTTTTTCATTCGATTTTCCTCCTTGATTTTCCGTGTGATGGACTAATTATAGCATGATACCCTTCCTGCCGCAAGAAAAAAAGGTTTAAAAAATGCTGACGATCAACGATCCGCGTTATATCTCAAACCATCTTGAATAACTCTGAACAATTTATTATAATATCCTTGTTAAGATCCAATGCCAAAACATAAAGGTTGTGACCGTATGAATTATTACGTCGGCGTCGATCTGGGCACCTCGGCGGTGAAGCTTATCCTCATCGACGGGAGCGCCTGCATACTCAAAACCGTTTCAAGGGAATATCCCCTGTATTTCCCCAAGCCCAACTGGAGCGAACAGGAGCCGGAGGATTGGTGGAACGGGGTGGCCGATGGCTTGAAAGAGCTCCTTGAGGGCTGCGATCCCGTCAGCGTCAAAGGTATCGGCGTGGGCGGACAGATGCACGGACTTGTGATGCTGGACGAAAACGGCTGCGTGCTGCGCCCGGCGATACTCTGGAACGATACCAGAACGGGGAAAGAGACCGACTATCTGAATAACATCATCGGCAGAGAAAACCTTCAAAGGCTCACCGGCAACATTGCTTTTGCCGGGTTTACCGCTCCAAAGCTCCTTTGGGTCAAGGAAAATGAACCGGAAGTTTTCCAAAAGTGCCGCAGGATATGTCTGCCCAAGGATTACATCAATTACCGGCTTACAGGAACTTTCGCAACAGACGTCAGCGACGCCTCGGGCACGCTGTATTTTGATGTGGAGCACCGCTGCTGGTCAAAAGAGATGCTTGGTATTCTGGAAATTGATGAAACTATGCTGCCCCGGGTTTTTGAGAGCGGCGAGGTCATCGGCAGGGCAAATGCTTTCGGGCTCAACGCTGAAGTCGTCGCCGGCGCCGGAGATAACGCTGCGGCCGCCGTGGGCACCGATACGGTGAGAGAGGGGCAGTGCAACATCTCCCTTGGCACAAGCGGCACAGTGTTCATCCCCACGGATAATTATGTCAAGACGAATAATCCGGCTCTGCATTCCTTCTGCCACGCCAACGGTAAATATCATCTGATGGGCTGCATACTTTCCGCCGCCAGCTGCAACAAATGGCTCAACGAGACGGTGTTCGGGAGCGGTTACGACGTGCCTGTCGGCGATGGGGATAAGGGCTTATACTTCCTGCCTTATCTTTCCGGGGAACGCTGCCCACACAATGACGGGGATGCGAGAGGCGCTTTTATCGGCATAACTCACGGAACCACAAGAGCCGATATGCAGAGAGCCGTGTTCGAGGGGGTCTCCTTCGCGGTCAAAGACTGCCTGGAACTTTGCCCAAAAGGCATAAAAAAAGCCACCGTCTGCGGCGGGGGCGCAAAAAGCA
>CAMOTT010000178.1 GCA_946626015.1 uncultured Clostridia bacterium
ACCTTTACCGATGATGCGGTGACAAAGATAGCCGACGCGGGCTTTGACCCGGTATACGGCGCCCGTCCTTTGAGGAGGGCCATACAGTCGCAGATCGAGGATCTGATAGCCGAGGAAATGCTTGAGGGCAAGATACAGGCAGGCAAGAAATACGTCTGCTCCTGCGACGAGGAAAAATTTATCGTCACTGAAGCTTAATACATCAGGGATATGGAAATGCCTCCCGCCATAATATTATGGTGGGAGGTAAATTTTATATGATCCTGGCTTTGATTGACGCCATTGCGGCAAATTTCCTGTTTGTGGCTCTGCATCTTTCCGGCAGCAACTCCTTTCCACCGCCCCTGACCGCAGCGGAGGAAAGGGACTGTTTAAAACGGATGGAGGAGGGGGATATGACGGCAAAAAGCAAGCTTATAGAACACAATCTGCGGCTGGTTGTGCACATAATCAAGAAGTATTATTCCTCCTGCGAGGAGCAGGACGATCTGATCTCGGTGGGCACGGTGGGGCTGATAAAAGCCGTCAATACCTTTAATGCCGGTCACGGCACCCGGCTTGCCACCTATGCGGCAAGGTGCATCGAAAACGAGATACTCATGCAGTTCAGGAGCCGCAAAAAATCCATGCAGGACGTTTCCATAAGCGAACCCATAGACGTGGACAGCGAGGGCAACCCCCTTACCCTGCTTGACGTTATAGCCACAGAGGACACGGTGGCGGAGGATATCGACCGTAAAATAAAAATGGAAACGGTGTATAAGTTCATAGACTGTATGAAAGACGAAAGGGAAAAACAGATAATAATCAGAAGATACGGCCTTTACAACACAAAGCCCTACACCCAGGCGGAGGTGGCCGAAATGCTGAATATCTCTCGCTCATATGTTTCTCGAATAGAAAAAAGAGTTTTGCTGAAAATGCGAAAGCTGTTCAAATAAAATCACTTAAGCCCCTGCAAAGGAAAAAGCGCCTTGCAGGGGCGTTTTGTTATCCAGTAATTACCGTGGAAAAAATATCACTGCTGTGATAAAATCAAGTTGTATAAAAGATTTTTTTGGAGGAAGGCAGGACTTTTCAATTTTTTGTGTTTTTATTCATTATAATACTTGATACATATTTCTGTTTATGATATAATTTATAATAATCGGTAAATTTTTGTTATCGTATTCGTTTTTCAAGGAGTGTTGACTATGAAGTTTTTTCTTTTGTGCAAACAGGCTGTCTACCGCGTGGCGCTGTTCATCATCGCAGGCGTTATGTGCCTTTATCCCATGGAGCGCCCCACGATCACCGAGCCTGAGCTTAAAAATAAGGATACGGGCAGCTGTTTTCTCCCCGATTACGGCCAGCCCCTGATCTCCGCCCACCGCACAGGCAGAGGCGTGGCGCCGGAGAACACCATGATGGCGATAAAGAAATGCATAGAGTCGGACAACGGCAACACCGATATGCTTGAAATGGACGTTGAGATGACCAAGGACGGAGTCCTTGTGCTGTACCACAGCCTTTATCTTGACGAAAAGACCGACGCGGAGGAGCGCTTCGGCAAAAAGAATGTTACGGTGTTCTCAAAAACCTATGATGAGATACACGAGCTCAATATGGGTGAAAAATTCAAGAGCGGGGAGTACGCAGGTCTCCGCGGTGACGATATCCCGGACGATCTCAGAATAGCAAAGCTTGAGGAAGTCTTTGATTACGTTGAGTCCGTAGCTCCCGGCAAGTACACATATACTGTTGAGGTCAAATATCCCTACCCCTGGGCGCCTGATATGGTGGACGGCATTTACAAGCTCCTTGTCAAATATGACCTGACGGAAAGGGTCATCGTGGGCAGCTTCTGGAATGACGTTACCAACTATATCGACAAAAACTATTCCGGCAAGATCATGCGCTCTGCAAATCCTTTTGAGATAGTTGATTTTTACGGACGTTTCAAGAGAAACGAGGAGATCAAAGAGGGCGAGATAAAATTCATGGCCTTGCAGATGCCCTACTACGAGACAAAGGGCGTAATGTATATCGGCAATCTGGGCAGAACCGATTTTATGGAGTATGCTCACAAGTACGGTATTTCGGTTCAGTATTGGACGGTCAGCAACGTGGATGACGCAAAGGCGCTTACTCTGGGCGGCGCGGACGTACTGATGACGGATTACCCGGACAGAATAGCTTCGGCCATCAGATAAAATCAAAAGAGGGGATCTTTGAATGAAAAGAATATTTATGGCGGCTGTTTCTCTGCTGCTTTGCTTTGCGATACTTTTTGCAACACCGGCAGTCAGCACAGTGTCGGCTAATTCCGAGGCTGTAAACGCGGTGTCCGCGGATTCCGAAAACGACGGGATCAAAAGGGATTTTGTCGACGTGTTTGTCAATTATATGATAGACGTTATTCACCGTTTTCTTGTGGTCTTACGGTATCCCTGGCAGAAAAGGAACGCGAAATCGGTGGATATGTCAAAGTTTGAACTCGTTTTTGAGGATGAGTTTGACGGCAATTCGTTGAACGAAAAGATCTGGACGCATACCCGTCAGGGCGCGAGAAAGGGCGGCTACTGGTTGAAAAAACAGGCGTCGGTCTACGGCGGCAGCCTTCATATCCGCGCCGAGTACAAGGCGAACGGCGAATACGGCCCCGGCTATTATTGCGACAGGATCGATACCCGTAAAACTTATTTGCAGAAGTACGGTTACTTTGAGTGCCGCTGCATCCTGCCTGCGGCTCAGGGCCTTTGGTCATCGTTCTGGCTTTCCTCCGAACAGCTGAATGACTTTGTACCCGGCACACAGGGGACCGAGATAGACGTTTTTGAATCCCCTCTTTTTCACCGCGGCGCGAGAGGTCTGGAAAACAACCTTGTAACCAGCAACCTCCACTACGGCGGATATGAACTGGGTCACAGGTATCACAACGTGGCCATAACAAAGGTAAACAACCCCTACAAGGAGTACAACACCTACGGCGTAGAGTGGAACGAAAATGGTTACACCTTCTACATCAACGGCAAGGAGACCGGCCACAGCAGGTTCGGCGGAGTTTCAAAGGTGCCTGAGTATATGCTCTTATCGATCGAAATAGACGGCGACAACGGCATACCCTCCCACGGCTGGTCGGGCATCATCACCGCCAACGATCCGGGCGCTCTGCCTGCGGAGTTCGTGGTGGATTACGTGAGAGTTTATCAGCAG
>CAMOTT010000179.1 GCA_946626015.1 uncultured Clostridia bacterium
CGCCATCTGGGTCTCAACGACCACCTCAATGGCCTTGGGCAGCATCTCGTCACAATCCTCATCAGCTTCAACAGAAACGGAATTACTGGCACTGCTTTTCTTGTTGCCCATGCTTTGAGCGTTCTTCTCGATTTCTTCCATAACGTCTGAATTGTACTCAACGCCATCGCTCTGATTTTTAAGGAAGTTTACAACGTTTTCGACCTCTTCCTCGGAGACGTAACACCCCTGAACTCTCAACGGTTTAGCAAAGTCAACGGGGCTGAACAGCATATCGCCGTTGCCCAAAAGCTTCTCGGCGCCTGCCATATCGATGATAGTCCTTGAATCTATCTGAGATGAAACTGAAAGGGATATCCTGCTGGGAATATTGGCTTTGATAACGCCGGTGATAACGTTGACGGAAGGTCTCTGGGTAGCTATGACCAGATGCATTCCCGCGGCACGAGCCATCTGAGCCAAGCGGCATATGGAATCCTCCACCTCGTCGGGAGCAGCCATCATAAGATCGGAAAGCTCGTCAATGAATATCACAAACTGGCTCATGCGCTCCATACCCTCAACGGTATCGGCAAGGTTGTTGTAGCCTGTGATGTTCCTGACGTTTTTCTCGGAGAATATCTTGTAACGCTTAAGCATCTCGGAAACAGCCCAGCTGAGTGCGCCGGCCGCCTTTTTGGGGTCGGAGACCACAGGTATCTCCAGGTGAGGTATGCCATTGTAGATCATAAATTCCACCTGTTTGGGGTCGATCATCAGGAGCTTGACTTCCTCCGGTGTAGCGTTATATAAAATACTGATTATCATTGTATTAAGGCAGACCGATTTACCTGAACCTGTGGTGCCTGCAATGAGCAGATGGGGCATTTTTGCAAGGTCTGCGCAGATTATGTCGCCTGTAATATCCTTGCCCAAAGCCACGTTCAGCTTGCTTTTAGCTGTTTTGAATTTAGTTGTATCAATGATCTCACGCAAAGAGACCATTGATTTTGTCTTGTTGGGCACCTCTATTCCTATAGCCGCCTTGTTGGGTATGGGCGCCTCTATTCTGACGCCGGAGGCAGCCAGATGAAGGGCTATATCATCGGCAAGGTTTGTGATCTTGCTTATCTTTACGCCCTCTGCCGGCTGCAGCTCGTATCTTGTAACCGTGGGGCCGCGGTAAACGTCGAGTATCCTTGCCTTAACGCCAAAACTATCAAGAGTGGTCAACAGTTTCTTTGAGTTTACTTCTATCTCGTCCTTTTCGTTGTAGCTGTTGGATTTATCCGGCAGGAAAAGGCAATCTATGGGCGGCTTTTTGTAAGAATTATCTTTGAGCTTGGGTTCGTCCTTTTTCTCTTTATCCGCCGTCTCCGCCTTGGGCTTTTTGGGTTTCGGCTCAGGCTTGGTTTTGGCGGTTGTTTCATCCGGTTCCGTTTTGATAAAAGGATCATCATTTTTTGCCGGGATGGGGGTATCGATCCCGTGCTTTCTGTTAAAGATAGCAATAAGATCATCGTTGTTAAGATCCCTGTATGAGCCGTCCGGGAAATCCGGCTTTGGCAGTTCCGGTTTCGGCGGCTCAGGCTCTGCAAGACTTTCAGGGTCGATAAAATCATAAGGGAAGCTGTCATCGGGCAGCTCGTGATCCATTACAGGCGGCTGTACAGGTGTTGAGCCTATTGGGATATCGTCTATTTTCTTGTGCTTTTTTGGTCTTACAGAGACCTCTGCCGTAATATCTCTGCCTCTGCCGGATGCGATAGGCGGCGCATCGTCTTCAAACTCATAATCATCGTCATCTCCGTCATAGGCGGTTCTTTCTGCGCGCCTTGAGGATATGCCTTTTATGGGCTTTGCAAACAACTGATAAACGGTATTGACTGTTATCTTTGTTGTTATCATAAAGACCACGATCAAAAGCAGGATCGAGATGATCCCGGCTCCGGTCTTACCGAACAATCTGTTGAACAAGCCTCCAAAAAAGGCGCCGATAACTCCGCCGTTCTTTATGACGGATTCATTCTTCCATGCATCCGATATCTGTAACCAAAGGCTGCTGTTGTCCATATAGTCGGAGGTGTTTGAAAAGATATGTATTACGGTCTCGATCAATAATATGATGAAGGAAGAACCTATCAGGTTGTGCAAGGCGTTGACCAGGGGGCGGTCAATGGCATAGATTATCGCCACGTAGATGAGCATTATCGGGCAAAGATATGAACAGAACCCGAATATGCCGAACATAGCGTTGTGCATAATCAGCCACAAACTTTTGCCCTTGATAAAAGTTACGCAAAGCATCAGTATCGCGGCGGCAAAGAGTATAATCGCCACATTCTGATTGTTTACGCTCCTTTTTTGAACAGGTCTTGCCTTGCCGCCGCTGCCGCTCTTTGAGCCGGAGCGGTTAGACTTTGGGGCAGATTTGCTCTTTGATGTCTGCCTTCCTTTAGTTTGTTGAGCCATATTTCAATTCCTTTCCGAAAATACACGTTTGTTTTTAGATATTTTACTGCAATTTTACGGATATCATTATATCACTCTGAATTTATAAAATCAATATAAAATATCTATATATACGGTGTATTCGTCAAATTTTTACAATATAAAGTGTTTTTACCCCTTTATTATCGGCTGGGGCTGTATTCCCTTGAGCGCAAGTTCAACAGAATTCGGTATGCTTTCAAAGTCAGCAACTAACGAGTTCGGCTTTTTTTCGTAATCATCCTGTGAGAACGGAACAAAATACATATTTTTTGAGTTCATCAGTTTGCCAAAATTCATAGCCGTGGTGGAAAGCGCGTCGTTGGTGGAAACCGCTATAAGCACGGGCCTTTTGTTCCGCATATGGGATTTTGCCGCAAGGGTCACCGAGGTGTCGTAAATTCCGTTGGCGAGCTTTCCTATTGTGTTCCCGGTACAGGGTGCTATTACAAGGATATCCAGCATTTTTTTCGGCCCGATGGGTTCCACATCGGTTATGGTTTTCAATATCTTGTTTTCGCAGATATTTTCAATCTCAATGTTTATATCCCGGGCATTCCCGAACCTTGTGTCGGTGTAATAAGCGTTGGGCGTCATTATGGGAATGATATTATATCCGCTGTTTTTAAGCTCCCTCATCACCGGCGGTATTTTTGAAAAGGTGCAAAATGAACCGCACATCGCAAAACCTAAGTTGGTCTTTTTCATCTGCTCCCCTCCT
>CAMOTT010000180.1 GCA_946626015.1 uncultured Clostridia bacterium
TCATCATTGCCTTTGTCGTTGTGGACAGTTTTTTGGCAAAGGCTTCCGTCCTCCCCGCCGCGATCTTTTCGGTCATTGCCGGGATCTTCATCACCATGCAGGTAGCCAACATCAATTCCGACGCGCTGACCGGCATGAATAACCGCCGCAAGGCGGAGGACTATTTCTCCGACAAGATAAAGAACGCCTCGGAGAAAAAGCCGATATACCTGTACATGGGCGACCTGAACAAATTTAAAAAAATCAACGACACATACGGCCACGCCGTCGGGGATGAGGCGCTCGTTCTCTGCAGCCAGGCTCTTAATCAAACGATACGCCGGTACGGCGGATTTGCGGCGCGCTACGGAGGAGATGAATTCCTGATCTTCTGGCAGCCGGACAAGGACGCGGAGCCCGATCCCGATGCGCTCACCGTGGACGTAAACGCTTTACTGCAGGAGCTGTCAAGCGATAAGCCGTACAAGCTGGCGATGACCATGGGCTATGTCTGCTGCACGAACCCGAAGGAGCATTTGACCTCCTGCATACGGCAGGCCGACAGTATGTTGTACCGGCGCAAGAGGGCTGCCAGCATCGGCCGCTGAGCTTTCCGTAAGATCCGGAAGGAGCACACGTCAATGCCAACGTGTGCGTTTTCACAAATGTCAGGGTCGTGTAAAAATCCAGTTCGGGCATACATCGTTTTTGGAATTGAAAACCGACTCTAAGAAAGGGCGGCGTAATACGCACGAATTTTGGCGATACGTTAAAACGACTGAGAGAGGAAAAAGGCTTTTCCGTGCGCAGCATGGCTAAAAAAATGTACGTTTCCCCTTCAACGGTCAGCCGATGGGAAAACGGCAGCCGTCTGCCGGACGCCGCGATGATCGTCCGGATTTCCGAGATCCTTGGCGTAGACGTCAACAGCCTTCTCACCTCGTCTGCTCAGAGCGAAGAGCGCCCGAACGTCATTTTGGTAGACGATATAAAACCGATCCTGCTGGGCTCTTTGCCTGTGCTGGAGGAGGTTTTGCCCAATGCGGTAATCAAGGGCTATTTATGGCCTGCGGAGGCGCTCGAATACGCCAGAGAAAACCGTGTCTCGCTCGCCTTTCTGGATATCAATCTTGGCGGCACGAACGGATTGGATCTGTGCCGGGCACTGCTTGAGATCAATCCCCATACCAACGTTGTGTATCTGACGGCTTACAGCGACTATGCCCTTGACGCGTGGAACACGGACGCCGTCGGCTTCCTGCTCAAGCCAATTACGCCGGACGGCATCAGAGAGCAGCTCAAGAAACTGCGGTATCCGTTCCCGACCGGGTATGAACACGATTGACCGGCGCCATGATGATCCCCCGGTCGTATTTTGCGCCGGGCATATTAAAATGCAAAAAGAGGAAAACGTGTTATGAAAAATTTTTTCAAAGCTCTGACTTGCCTGCTTATTGCAGGCACGATACTTGCCCTGTGCGCCTGCGGCGCGGATACAGGCAAAACTAAAACGACTTCGGCCGTTGAGGGAACCACAACCGGAGCCCCTGAGAAAACCACCGCCGAAGCCGCCGCTGCCGAAACCACAACGAAGGCTCCCGCCAATATGTTTGAAAAGGGCGTTTGGGCGGCCGGCATCGGCGGCAAGGTGGACACCTACTTTATTTTTTTAAACGAAAAGGAAGGCCGCACAGAACGGGCGGATGGCACAGGCGGCGCAGGGTTCACCTGTGAGCAGTCGGGGTTGAATGTTATTTTCCATTTCGGCTCTGCGGATGACGTTACCAAAGCCGAATTCAGCTCCACCGAAAACACAGGCACGTTCTATTACGGAGATAAAACCGTCACCTATACTTTTGAACCCCTTGACGACGATGCGGATACCTTCCGGGTACCCGGGATCAAGGCAGACACAACCAAAGCGGGCTGAACGCGACAGGCTGTTTTTCAAACACCCCGGAACGGAGTGCCCTGCAAGGCTGCCGTTCTTTTTTGGATAAGAAGAGGATTTTGAACAAACCGGCTTGAACAAAGCCCGGAGTTTTATTATATAGTTTTATCAATATTATCATTATTACCCTCCAAAGCAGTCTCGTAAGAAAAGAACATATACCAAGCGCAATAAGGAGTATTGGTCTAAGTTTGATAAAGACGCCTTCGAGGATAAATAAGAAAACGACCGTGCAGGAGCATTTTACTCTTACATGGTCGTTTTTCTGTTGTCCCGCTTGAAGAAGGTCGGCTCAAATTTGCTTGTTTTGGCAAATCCCTGGATCAGTTTGATTTTTGAATAGTTCTGAAAAATAATTTAAATTTTGCAAAATTTTTAAAAAACTATTGACAAACAGAAAAATTCAGATTAGAATATTGACACGTTGCAACGCAAACGCATTCAAAAAAACATAAACATTGTTGGGGAACAGTTATGAAAAACAGACTTAACAACAACTTCAGCTTTATATTTAACTTTACTTGGTTTGCTTCAAGTAGGGTCGATTTGCTGTACAGTTGAATGTGAGTTGGTTGATTTTAATCACATCGGGTGTGGCACATTGATCAGGTGCCACACCCTTTTGTTTTTCCCCGAAAGGAACATTGAGAAAGGAACGGTTATGAAAAAGTATTATCAACCGGAGATCGAGACCGCCTCTCCCGAGGAGATCCGAAAGATCCAGAACGAAAAAATCGTAAAGCAGGTTCGTTACGTCTATGACAATGTAGCCTACTATCGGAACCTGATGGACAAAAAGGGCGTCAAGCCTGAGGACATCAAGAGCGTCGACGACATCAAAAAGCTGCCGTTTCTCACAAAGGACGACCTGAGAGAGGCCTATCCCTACGGCCTGCTGGGCACCGATCTGAAAAACTGTGTGCGCATCCAGTCCACATCGGGCACAACGGGCAAGCGTGTGGTTGCCTTCTACACCCAGCACGATATTGAGCTTTGGGAGGAGTGCTGCGCGAGGGCTATCGTGGCTGTCGGCGGCACTAACGAGGACGTGTGCCAGGTCTGCTACGGCTACGGTTTGTTCACCGGCGGCCCCGGCCTCAACGGCGGCTCCCATAAGGTGGGCTGTCTGACCCTGCCCATGTCCTCCGGCAACACCGACCGCCAGATCCAGTTCATGATGG
>CAMOTT010000181.1 GCA_946626015.1 uncultured Clostridia bacterium
ACCTCAGATCCAACTTCACCGGCGAATGCTCAGAGGTAGGTATGTACCTTGCCATGGCAAGAGTAGCTTACCGCGAAGGCTATCCGGAAATTGGCACATACTGGGAAAAGGCCGCTTTTGAAGAGGCTGAGCACGCAGCAAAGTTTGCCGAGCTTCTGGGCGAAGTCCTCACAGACAGCACCAAAAAGAACCTTGAAATGAGGGTGGAGGCTGAGAACGGCGCCACCGCCGGCAAGTTTGACCTTGCAAAGAGAGCAAAGGCCGCAAATCTTGACGCTATCCACGACACCGTTCACGAGATGGCAAGAGACGAAGCCAGACACGGCAAGGCTTTCAAAGGTCTGCTTGAGAGATATTTCGGTTAATAGTTTAAAACTACATAACTTTAACGGCTGTTCATCGAGAGCTCGGTGAACAGCCGCTTTTGTAGTTGATTTTTTTATTGCGGTAGGATATAATAATTTAAAAAACAGGTATGAAAGGAGTGTCTTGATTACAAGAGCCGAACTTGAACGCTCCATCAAAGCGTTGCTTGTAAAATATAACGCGGAATATGCGCTGCTGTTCGGTTCATACGCAAGGGGCGACCAAACAACCGAATCGGACGTGGACGTTGTTGTGTTTGGCGGGCTCAATTTTAAAAAGTCAAACATCTTTGCTTTTGCGGAAGATCTCAGCAGCATGCTTGGCAAGGATGCGGACGTATTTGAGATTTGCGAAATAGATGAGGGAACGCCTTTCTATAACAGCGTTATGGAGGAGGGCATAAAGATAGCATGAGATTATCAGATAGCGATAGATTAAAAATGATCGTAAAGCTCTGGACTGCCCTCCAATCACAAATAAAGGCGCATTCCATCACTAAAAAATCCTTATTGACTGACGAATTTTTGCAATGGGCGGTTACAACTCCTTTGTATAATATCGGTGAACAGGTATATTGTTTAAGCCCTGACTTAAAAAATCAATATCCTGATATTCCATGGAACGTTGTTTCGGGACTCAGACATAGGCTTGTTCATAATTATGAAGGTATAAACTGGTCGATAATTGTTGAAATAGTTTTTGAGGAAATGGATAGCTTTATAAAAGCGGTTGAAAATTTAATCGAAGACTAAGGAAAAAGCTGACGGCTGTTCATCGAGAGCTCGGTGAACAGCCGTTTTTGTATAATTTTTTAACGCTTTTATATTCCGAATTTCTTCTCCGCCGCTATTACCGTTTGCTCCATGAGCTTTGCTATGGTAACGGGACCCACTCCGCCGGGTACGGGGGTATAAGCTGATGATTTAGGCGCGGCGTTCTCAAGGTCTATATCGCCCACGTTTCCGGGGTTATATCCCGCGTCAATAAGAACAGCACCGTCTTTTACCCAGTCAGCCTTTATGAATTTTGGCTTGCCTACGGCGGCGACAACTATATCCGCCCTTTTGACTATCGCAGGCAGATCCACGGTGTGCCTGTGGCAGATCGTAACCGTTGCGTTTTCGTTGAGGAGCATCATTGCCACCGGTTTGCCCAGAATGGGGCTCCTGCCCACAACTACCGTATCCTTGCCGTCAACCTCTACGCCGTATCTTTTTATCAAAGATACTATTGAAAACGGTGTTGCGCTGAAAAAGGCCGGCAGTCCCATGGTCATTGCCCCAAAGCTGTTTGTGTTGACACCGTCAACATCCTTTTCCACGGATATTGTGTTGAAACACTTCTGCTCATCTATTTGCGACGGCACAGGATGCTGAAGCAAAATACCGCATACCCGGTCGTCATTGTTGAGCTCGCTGATCTTATCAACAAGCTCCCGGGTAGTTGTGTTTTCCGGCATTTCAACTTTCAGGGGTTCCATACCGACACGTTTGCAGGCGTTGCCCTTCATCCTGACGTAAGTGACGCTTGCCGGATCGTTGCCCACGATTATAGTTGCAAGTATCGGAGTTTTTCCGCTTTGTTCTATTATTTTCTTTACCCTCAACGACAGATCCTGCTCTATTTCTCCGGCGAGCTTTTTGCCGTCTAAAATCAAAGGTTCCATAGCTAAAATCAGGGCGAAAAGAAATTGCCCGTATCCTTTCTTAAATAACGTAATTGTCCAGATACTTTTTGCTCAGTATTACGGATTCTATCCTTTTTTCTTTGCTGCTTTCAAAGGCTCTGTCCTCTACCTCCACACAGGCGAAGCCGTCATAGCCTATATCGTTCAGCGCGGAAACAAATTTGCCCCAATCAACGTCGCCGAGACCGGGAAGCTTTGGAGCCATAAAATTAAGAGGATAAGCCATAATGCCATAATCGTCAAGCTTATCTTTATAGAGCTTGACATCCTTAAAGTGTATGTGGAAAATCTTATCTTTAAATTCATAGATGGGTTTTACGTAATCCATCATCTGCCAGATAAAGTGTGAGGGATCGAAGTTAAGGCCGAAATTGTCGGCGGGTATAAGCTCAAACATTTTGCGCCAAATGGCGGGTGTGGTCGCGATGTTCTGACCGCCCGGCCACTGATCCTCCCAGAACAGCATGGGGCAGTTCTCAATGCCTATCTTCACGCCGTGCTCCTTTGCAAACTCCACAATGGGAGTCCAAACCTTTTGAAATTCCGCAAGATTTTCGTCAACCGTTTTATCCTGCATCCTGCCGATAAAGGTTGTGACCATATTTACCCCTAATTTTTCGGAGGCAAGGATCACCTTTTTAAGATGCTCGTTTGCAAAATTGCGCTTTGTAAGGTCGCCGTCCAGATTATTGGGATAATAAGCAAGGGATGAGATCTCAACATTCTTTTTTGCGCAGTAATCACGAATATACGCAACGTAAGCGTCATTCATGTTATCCACATTGATGTGGGAAACTCCGGCGTATCTGCGTTCCGCCTTGCCCTGAGGCCAGCAGGCTACCTCTACACACTTGTAACCTGCCTGAGAGACGGCGTCTATCATTTCCTCAAAGCTGAATCCGTCAAATATCGCGCTTACAACACCTATTTTCATATTTAATCTCCTTTAAATAAATATTTATATTATTTTAGTCCCGCCTAAAGGACTGATGAACAGAACATGGCAGCACCCCTGCCCGAAGACCGCCTCCATAGTGTTTTTATATGCG
>CAMOTT010000182.1 GCA_946626015.1 uncultured Clostridia bacterium
CGTAAGAGTTTGGCAGCATTATCGATGACCGTATCTTTGCCCCGTCACCGACAAAACAGCCGTCGTCTACTACCGTATATGGTCCGAGAACCGCGTTGTTGCCGATCTCCACCTGTTCGCCCAAATATACGGGCGGCTCTATTTTGTAATTGCCTGAAGGGAGCTTATCCTTGCAAAAGACCTTGCCCGACATGGATCTGAGACCGCATTTTATCTTGCCCTCAAGCATATCCTGCTGACATTTCAGATAGGCATCCATATCACCAATATCGCACCAATAACCATCAGACTCATAGCAAAACAACGGCATTTTTCTGCGCATCATTTCCGGGAAAAGATCTTTTGAAAAATCATATTTTTGCTCCCCCGGTATCAACGCAAGACATTCCGGGCTGATAATATAAACTCCGGTATTTGCAAGGTTTACCGTAGCCTGCCCCCACGGTGGCTTTTCGGTAAAACCGGTTATCCTGCCGGAGGTGTCGGTATGGATAAGTCCGTATTCCCTCGGATCCTCCACTCGGGTGCCGATTATTGTCACCGCCGCTCCGTTTTGCCTGTGGAACTCAGCCGCCTTGAGCAGATCAAAATCGCACATGGCGTCACCGCTTATCACAACAAAAGGTTCAAGGGGTTCTTCTTTCAGCGCGAACTTCACTCCGCCGGCTGTACCCATTGGAGTTTCCTCCGTAACGAAATTCAGCTCAAGTTCCCTGTAACCTGCCTCGCCGTACTTTTCAAAGATGACCTCCGGCAGATAGCCCAGTGAAACGTCAACATCCTTGACTCCGTTTTTTATCAACAGATCAAAGATATACTCCAAAACCGGTCTGCCGCACAGCCTTGCCATGGGTTTTGGGATATCGCAGGTCAATGGTCTCAGCCTGCTCCCCTCGCCCCCTGCCATTATTACCGCCCTCATATACTACACTCCAATTTATTACTGTGTAACTATTATTTGCAGGCAGAGACCTATATAAACAAAACTTCACAAAAAAACAGCGGCATCGTAAATGATTCCGCCATTTGAATTATGAACTTATTATTTTAAAAAATCGTTGATGACCTCGGCAGCCTTTGTGTAATTCGGGCTTACGCTGACAACAACATAATTGCCCTTGCCCTTCACCACCGCATTGTTGAGCTTGGGGATCTCGGCGGGAACGTAATCTGTAAAGGACTCTATCTGTGTTTCTATCCTGAGCTTTGCCGATTTCAGGATCCTGTCGGCAGCCTCCGAAGAAACGGCCTCAAACACAGCGATCTCCTCCGCAGAAACTCCCCCGGCGCTGTACATATGTACGGACACGACATCCGCCTTTTCAACTGAATACAGCGACAAGGCGATATCTTCATCAATTTGCTCCATTTTGTAAGTATATTCCTGCCCCGTCAAAAGACCCTCGGTCAAAGCGGCTGTATCGATTTTTATTTCGGCGCCGTTGTTACCGCCGCAGGAAACAAAAGTTAGGCAAACAAGAGCCAACAGCATTAACGATATGAGCTTTTTCATACTGACACCTCAAACAATTATTTTTTGACCGTATGTGTTCTCAGATACTCAAGCCAGATCTTGCAATATTTTTTCTCGGGATGAACGCCGTCAGCCGAAGCGCCCTCCGGCAAATATCCTTCGGCATCGCGCATCACCGACGCCACGTCAAGGTAATAAACTCCCTTTTCATCCGCCATATTGATGATAAGGTTGTTCAAACGGTCTATGTTTGCCTTGGTCTCGCCTGTCTTTGAGGTCTGAGAAACTTTCTTTGTGACCGGCAGGATGGACTGAACATAGATTATTGCCTTGGGATTCATGGCTTTGATATCATCAATCAGATCACCGTAGAGCTTGATGAAGTTTTCAGGATAAGGCCAGCCGCACTCGTTGATGCCGAACATAAGATACACTTTTTTAAATCTCTTATTCTTGCTTAGAGCGTCAAACGGAGACATTTTCTGGCCGTTGTAAACGGCTACCTTTTTTGTTCTGACCGTATTTACGGCAAGACTTACGTACGAATAATTAGAGGATGCAGGCAGGCCGTTAAAGACAACGAAGCTGTGCTGTCTCGAATCTCCAAGGAAAACCGCATCGTCGAAATAGCTCATATCCACAGCCTTGCTCTCACCTACAAGCGACCTGTGCTTGCCTTTTGAGATATTGTGTGCTGTTGCGGTGACCGGCGCTGACGTGGTGGAGCTGACCGGCGGCTTTGTTGTTGCGGCGGAAGTACCGGCGGTGGTTCCGGCAACGGCAGGCGGGTTTGTGGTGGCCGGCGCCATTGTTGTGGTCTCCCTTGTGGTTGCCTCCTCTGTCGTCGTCTCAGTAGTTGCGGTTTCTGTTTCCTGACCGGCAGTTGTCTCTGTTGTCTCGGCGGCATCCGCAGCTGCGGTAACGGGTTCTGTTTGAGACGCCGAGGGTTTGCCGTCTTTAGGGTTATCCCCTGATCTGACCAAAAACTTTACCGAAAAACCAACCAGTAAAAGCACAGCGACAAAGATCGCCGCAAAAACATATAACTTTTTTTGTCGTTCAAATTTACGCTTACGATGGGCGCGGTTGTCAATTCCTGACATTTTCTGTTCACTTACCTTATATTATGAGCCAATATGGCTTTTATCTGCAATTTTGGGGTTGCCTATACAATTTATCACAAAACTCCTGCTCTATTGTTCCAGAATAGAATTATTGTGTTAAAAATTATTGTCAAAAAGCATATCGGCTCAAAAATATTGTCCGCGCAAGTCAGAGTATGATACAGATAAGTCCGCTGCAGCCCTCGTTTATTACTTTTTCAAGCGTCTCCTGGAGCTTTATCCTGGCTCCCCCGGGCATCCTGTAAAGCTTATTTCTGAGACCTTCGTTCACAAGCTCATTGAGAGACTTGCCGAAAATATTTGAGTCCCATATCTTTGCAGGATTTTCCTCAAACTCCTTGAGCAGATAAGTGACAAGCTCCTCCGACTGGGATTCCGACCCCACAATGGGCGCCACCTCGGTGGTGATGTCTGCCCTCATTATGTGAAGCGATGGCGCAGAGGCTCTCAACCGCACGCCGTATCTGCCGCCCTGCCTCATTATCTCAGGCTCTGCAAGC
>CAMOTT010000183.1 GCA_946626015.1 uncultured Clostridia bacterium
CTCATTCACAAAGTGAAACCGCCTCCCCTCCGGGGAGGCCTCGCAAGGCTTCGCCAAGCGCCCGATTGAAAGCTGGTGGGGGAATCAAAAAACACGACCCCTAACGTTCCACCCGGAACAAGCCCTCCTAACGGCTGCACCGCCGCCTCATTCACAAAGTGAAACCGCCTCCCCTCCGGGGAGGCCTCGCAAGGCCCAGCCAAGCGCCCGATTGAAAGCTGGTGGGGGAATCAAAAAAGGCGCAACCCCCGATGAAAGGAGGTCATCGGGGGTGCAAATAATGTTATATGAAGGAAACCGGAATAATCGTTGTTTTCCGCACCGAGCTTCCGCCGGCGCTTGCTGTAAGTTTCTTGCTGTAAGTTTATTATAGCATAGTGGTGTCACAAAGCTGTAACAGGGAACAGCCAAATAAAGCAGCCAATTGTAAACTTTTTTTGAACAGCGCCCCTTATCTGCTTACCTGCCGAACAGACCGTAGCGGACAGGCGCCGCCCATGAGTATTGCTCCATGTATTGACCCAGCTTTGCAGCAGGAACGTTCGCACCGTCAAGAAAATCGTAGTAGTCGCAGCGGAGCATGGAGCAGTCAATGCTGTAGCATCCCTTCGTGTTGATAACGATCTCCTTCGGAACTCCGCAGCGGCTCAGGCTCTTGCGTATGTCGTAGATTATGTTTCGTATGTAGGCTCGCTTTTCGCTGCCGTCTTCCTCTTCATTGAAAAGCAGCCAGCGCAGCTCGTCCTCGGAGACCATCGCACCGCGCTTGTCAATAAGATATGCCAGTACCTCTTTGCTGTCCTTGCGGTCAAATTTAAGAGGGGACGTGCCGTAAAACACCTCGAAATGACCGAAGCACTGAACGCTCAGCTCGGTTATCGGGTGGCGCAGATGACAAAGCACCTCCTTCAGCTCCTCGTCCGTGACCGGCTTTACAAGATAGCCGCTGACGTAAAGGCTGAGCGCTTCGGCCTTGTATTCGGCCTCGGCGTGACCCGTGTAGATCACAATGTTCATGCTGCGGTATTTTTCGGAAAGATGACGCGCAAGATCTATGCCGCTAAGCGTTCCGCCAAGATCAAGATCAACAAACGCGACCTCTACGCGGTTGTTGTCAGCATAGTCCATGAATTCCGACAGGTGTACAAAACCCTCGTGGCTGCCGTTGGGATCCAGCTTTTTCAGCTTCCGGATAAGCGCGCTCACCGCGAGGCTCTCGTCGTCAATGATCGCTGTTATCATCGCTCCGTCATCTCTCCTTTCCGCGCCGTCACGCTTCGTAAGAATACACGCCGTCTGTCAAGTCTTGCACCTTTCCCTCGGGGGGGGGGTAAAACTTTGCCTTTTTTCGGGATCGTAATGTCCGCAACCGTCCAGCCGTCCTCGCGGCGAATGTCCAGCCTGCCGCCGCACATCTGCTGAAGGCGGCTCTCGGCGTTCGCAAGACCTATACCGCCCTTGCCGAGCGTCTCGGAGTTCAGATCGAAGCCCTCGCCGTTGTCTCTTATCTCAACGTGAAAGCTCTCCTCGTCCTCGTAGGAAGCAAGTATTACCCTGCCGCTCTCGGAATAGCGGTCTATCCCGTGCTTTACGGCGTTTTCGGCAAGCGGCTCGATGCTCAGCGAGGGCACACTGAAATCCACAGCCCTGAGATCGAAGTCAAAGCAGAAGCGCTTTGCAGGGTCCGCGTACTCGAGGGCAAGATATTCCCTGATCGCCTGTACCTCATGCTCGAAGGGCACAAGAGAGGCGCTGTTCGTGCTGTCGATGTTGTTCCTCAGATACCTCGCAAAGTGACCGATAAGCTCAGACGCCTTTTCCGGGTCGGTCGCGCAGACCTCCTGTATCGCGAGCATCGCGTTATTGATGAAGTGCGGCTTGATCTGCGCCTGCATCAGCGTCAGCTTTGTCTCTGCCAGCTCGGTCTTTGTGTGCTCAAGCGCGTAGCCGTACCTCAGCGCGACCTCGGTCTTGTTCTTCTCGTAAAGCATGAACATTATCAGCTCCGAGATCGACACCATGGTGTTGTTGAAGTAGACCGTCGCCGGGAAGAACATTCCAAGGATAAAGCCGCTCGTCGGGAACACCACCGCAACGGCGATGATGCGCTTGAAAAACGGGTCGGCCTGCCTGCGGTAGATAAAAATAAGCAGCCCCGCAAACAGGAAGATTCCAAGGGTGAAGCCCTGCCACAGATAGAAGCCCCATTCGCGCTGATAAAGATTATCCTCGGTGAAGGAATAAAGGATATCGGTAAAGGGCGTGGCAATAAGCAGGATAAGAGCAGGCACCGAAAGCAGCTGGTAGCCCGTGATTATCCTTGCAAGGCGGATGTCGTTGTTCTTTTTTGCAATGTGTATCTTTACGACCTGTAGGAAATAGGCAGTCAGCATCGCGCCCATCAGATAGTAGACGAATACTCCGCCCTCCATCATCAGCCTTGCGAAAGGCGTTGTAAGACCGCCGAAGCACAGCGACAGATTGTCCGCGAGATTATAGAAGAACACAAGAGCGAAAAAGCCGATGAGCTCGCGTGTCATGGGTATGTCTATCTGGCTCAGCAGCTCGTCGTTTTTGTCCTTCCGCGCTCCCAGCAGCATGATCGCGATGAGCAGCAGCAGGAAGATCTCGTTCCAGGCCTCGATTATTATACGGATCGTAGTGACGGCTCCCAGCCGCCCGAACATCTCGGTCATTCTTTCACTTCCTTTGCTCCGGAAAGGCACATAAATCCCTGCCGGGCGCCCGATCAAAAAAGTCTGAGGGCAAACAAAATATTACCCGACCCCTGACGTTCCACTCGGAACAAGGCACCCCAACGGCAAGGACGCAGCCTCATTCGCAGAGTGAAACTGCCTCCCCTCCGGGGAGGCTCATAAAGCCTTGCCAAGCGCCCGATCAAAAAATGGTGGGGGAATCAAAAAGCCCACCGCCCTTAGAGGGCGGCGCTGAGACTGCGGCCAAGCGATGAATTGAAACATTGGTGGGTGAATCAAAAAAATCTGAGGGCAAACAAAATATTACCCGACCCCTGACGTTCCACTCGGAACAAGCCTGCCTAACGGCTGCACCGCCGCCTCATTC
>CAMOTT010000184.1 GCA_946626015.1 uncultured Clostridia bacterium
GCCTCCGAACTCTGATGTCATCTGATTCCCGAGATAGGTCGTCTGATCGTCCAGAAATTTCACCTTTTCGCCACTCGGGAGCCTGTATTCAAGGTTTACGTACTTCCCCACAATGGCGTTGAGGGATTCCACTCTGGGCATACCCTCTACGTGCAGGTCGTTTATTTCTTCAATAAGCTGTTTTTTGAACTGCTCAAACTGCCCGTCATCGCTGAGCTCCTCGTACCTTTTCCAATAATCAAGGGTGGGCAGGATCTGTTTCATATAAGCCCGGGCCTGTTCCTCGGAGAAATCCTCGTTTGCCATGTGTTTTACGCAGACGTCTATCAGGTCATCCATATTACTGTATGTGTAGGTCCCGTCGGCGTAACACCATTTGCAGTAGTCCTCGTTGAAAGAGCCATCCTTGTTCCTGCTGATAAGCTCCTCCTCCAGCGGCATACCGCAGCACTGACAGATAAGCTTTTTGGGCGTACCCAACAGGGTGTTGATGGAGACGTCAAAAAGCCCGGAAAGCAGCTTCAGCGTTTCGGTGCTGGGCACTGTTTCGCCATTCTCCCAACGGGAAACGGCCTGCCTGGTAACAAAAACCTTTTTGGCCAGCTCGTCCTGCGACAAGCCCTTTTTAGTTCTGAGTTCATATAATACGTCTTTTGTTTCCATAAAAATACCTCCTTTTTTTCTGATTTTACCACGGAGATACCCTCGGCACAAGCAACTTGCCGTTGCTTTACACTGCATATGCTAAGGTCATAACACCTCAGCTATAACGCCGCCTCCGATGACCCTGTCGCGCTCATCATAGAACACCGCAGATTGTCCCGGCGTAGCGGCTCTGACGGGCTTTTCAAAGCGCACTTTGACCCTGCCCTCCGCCATTGATATTACAGCCTGCTCTCCCCCGTGCTGATAACGGATCTTGACCGAGCAAGGCAGGATCTCCCCCTCCGAGAGCCCGGGAATACTCATAAAATTAACATCCCGGCAGATAATTTCTTCATTATAAAGCGACTGCTCATCGCTCAAAACCACTTCATTTTCATCCGCACGGATCTCCTTTACAAACGCGGGACGGCCAAGGGCGATACCAAGACCCTTGCGCTGACCGACGGTATAATGTATTATACCTTTATGCCTGCCCAAGATTTTGCCGGAGGGATCCACAAAATTACCTTCTCCCCTGTAATCGGGGCCGGCGTTTTTCTCGATATAGTCGGCATAGCTCCCGTCCGTCACAAAGCAGACCTCCTGTGAATCCGGCTTGGAAGCGACAGGCAGATCCGCGTCCTCAGCTATCCGCCTGACCTCAGCCTTTGAAAGCCCGCCGAGGGGCATCAAGGTCGCCGCCAGCTGTTCCTGGGTGAGCTTATATAACATATAAGTTTGGTCTTTTTCGGAGTGATCCGCTTTTTGCAGGGTGTATCTCCCGTTATCCAGCTTTACCACAGAGGCGTAGTGCCCTGTAGCTATATATTTGGCGTCCACCACCTTGGCATAATACAACAGCTTATCCCATTTTACGTAACGGTTGCATTCAATACAGGGGTTCGGCGTCATACCACGGAGATATTCCCCGGAAAACGGATCAACAACATATCTTTGAAAATCCATGGTACAGTTTACCGGAAAATACTGTATGCCTATTTTTTCCGCCGTACTTCTCGCGTCGTCAATATCACAGCAGCGGCTTTCCGAACCGTCATCAGCCTGCCATATTCTCAGCGTCACGCCAACTACCTCATACCCGGCCTCTTTCAAAAGATACGCCGCAACCGCGCTGTCCACGCCGCCGGACAGACCCACAACTACCTTTTCCATATACATCACCTCAGCAGATCCCGGTATTCTTTATCACCGTCTTTTTTTGACATATGACGAATATTATTGAAAAAACCGTGATTTGAATACAAATCACGGTTTTAAATGGAGCGGATGACGAGGCTCGAACTCGCTACCTCCACCTTGGCAAGGTGGCGCTCTACCAGATGAGCTACATCCGCAACGCATTGAGAATTATAGCAAATTACTTACTGCTTGTCAATAGTAAAAAGCAAAAATTCTCAATTTAACGCAGAATATTTTTAACCGCTGTAATGATGCGCCTGTTCCAGCATCATATCCTTGACCTTCATAAGCCGGGTAGTGGTGCTGCGTTCGCTTTCATCAAGCTTCATTGTGATGTACTTGATGGTCTCCTCATACTGAGGGATCATAACGTGCTCAAGAGCGTTTACCCTGCGGCGCGTTTTTTCGATCTCCGCCGCCATAAGCTGGCAGGATTTTTCTACCTCCGCCAATCTTATAAGCTGGGGAAAAATATCCGACAGGGCGCTCACAGCCGCGTCAAGATCCGTAGACGTCGCGGCGAAGCCGTAAGAATATTTATCGTTTTCATCCGCCGTTTTGAATTTGGTGTCAAAAACGGGTATCATAACGCTCATAACATTTTTCTCTGAAATATCAAGAGACATTTCCTGTGTGCTGAGCATAAGGGCAACGTCCAGCGCCTTGTCGTTCATCACGGAACGGGCAACAGACATATGGGCGTTTGCCTCTTTTAAATACTTTTCAACCTGAATGCGGAGAGCTTTGTTCTCACGCACAAGGTCAAGGAACCGGCGCATAAGCTCATCGCGTTTATCCTTAAGGAGTTTATGCCCTCTGCGCGCCGTTATAAGCTTGCGCTTAAGGTTGGTAAGCTCCATGCGGGTGGGGTTGACATTCAATACTGCCATAGGTAACCATTCCTTTCTGCGAAATGGTGCAAGATTTTATTGAGACTGTTTCTCATAGTATTTATCAAGGAACTTGTCGCTGATACGCTTAAGCTCGCTTCTGGGAAGGATTCGGAGCAGCTCCCAGCCAATATCAAGGGTCTCCTCGATGCTGCGGTTTGTATCGTTGCCCTGTGATACGTATACTTTCTCAAACTCATCGGCAAATTTGGCGTAGAGCTTGTCGATATCCGTCAACGCAGCCTCGCCCAGAATGACCATCAGCTCCTTTGCGTCCTTGCCTCTGGCGTAAGCGGAGAAGAGCTGGTTCATA
>CAMOTT010000185.1 GCA_946626015.1 uncultured Clostridia bacterium
GTTCAACAGCCGCGTTGAGCAGATCCTAATGGAAAACGGCAAGGTCAAGGGCATAAAGATCGCCGGCGGCAAGGAGGAGTATGCAAACCACGTTATCTGCAACACCTCTCCCCACAACGTTTTCGGCAAGCTTATGGATCCCAAAGACGTGCCCGAGTACGAGCTCAAAAAGGCCAACTCCCGCGAGTTTTCCGCAAGGGGCTTCACCCTGTTCCTGGGTCTTAATAAGTCTCCCGAGGAGCTGGGCATCACGGATCACTGCTACATGATCTACGACACCATGGACACACGCAAGCAGTATGACATGATGAAAAAACTCGAGACAAACAACGCGCAGGCTACGGTCTGCCTCAATCTGGCGGACAAGGACGCATCACCGGAGGGCACTTCCATCCTTTATCTGACTACTCTTTACACTGCTGACGTATGGAAGGACGTCACCCCCGAAAATTATGTCAAGACCAAGCAGTATGTCGCCAACAAGATGATAGACAACTTCGAGAAGGCCGCCGGTGTGAAGATCCGCGACGCCATCGAGGAGATCGAGATCGCCACACCGATGACATACGCCAGATATACTGATGCTCCCCAGGGCGTTATCTACGGTTATGACGCCTGTCAGGATGACGGCGTTGTCGCAAGAACAATAATGCTGGAGGCTGACGAAAAGATCCCCGGCCTGCGTTTTGCCGGCGGTTACGGCACACAGCACGACGGTTATTCATCATCATTCACTTCCGGTCACAACGCGGCTCTTGCCACGCTTAAAGATATGAAAAAGGAGGTTGGGGCAAAATGAACAAAAAGGTAGTTATCAAATCAACTGCGGCGGACACTAAAAAATTCCTGGATCTTATCATGGGGCGCAGGGCCAAGTTCAAAAAAGGCGCCGCCACCCCTCTGCCCAAGACCTACGCTGTAAACGAAACAGCCAAAAAGCTCCATCCCGCGGAGCAGAAGCTGGTCATCAAGGATATTATCGTCCATTCCGATGACGTCAAGAGCTTTATCTTTGCCCCGGCAACAGATGCGCCCCTGGCGTATTTCCGCGCAGGGCAGTATCTCAGCCTTTCCATCAAAATAGGCGGCTCTGTACTCACAAGACCTTACTCAATAGCCTCATCACCTGCGGAGGCGCTGGCGGGTATATACAACATCACCGTCAAGCGCGTGCCGGACGGCTTCGCTTCCGGCTATATCCTTGACAACTGGGCAGTTGGTCAGGAGGTCACCGCCTACGCTCCCGAGGGCAATTTCTATTACGAGCCTATTCGTGACGCCAAGACTGTTGTGGGTATCGCAGGCGGCAGCGGCATCACCCCATTCCTTTCGCTGGCAAAGTCCATTGCCGACGGTACGGAGGAGGCGGAGCTAATTCTGCTTTACGGCAGCAGGACGGAGGAGGATATCCTCTTTAAATCCGAATTTGAAGCTCTTATGGAGCAGTGCGATAAGATAAAAGTGGTCTACGTCCTCAGCGACAGCAAGAAGAAGGGCTATGAGCACGGCTTTATCGACAAAAAGCTCATACTCAAATATGCCCCCGAGCAGTTCAGCGTGTTTGTGTGCGGCCCGGGAGCCATGTACAACTTTGTGGCTCAGGAGCTGGACAAAATGAACATCGCAAAGAAGTTCATCCGCTTTGAGCTTTTCGGCGAGACCAAGAACCCTGCCGCCATTGAGGGCTTCCCCCCCGAGGCTGCCGGCAAGACCTTTAACTGCACAGTGAAGTGCCTTGACGAGGAGATGATCATCCCCTGCAGCAGCGAGGAAAGCGTGCTTGTTGCGCTGGAAAGAGCCGGTATCGCCGTACCCTCAAGGTGCAGAAGCGGCGAGTGCGGTTTCTGCCGTTCAAAGCTCATCAGCGGCGAGGTGTTCATCCCCGCTTCCACGGACGGCAGAAGGCTTGCGGATGCAAAGTTCGGTTACATCCATCCCTGTTGCTCCTATCCCATCAGCGATATTTCAATAAAGATTTTATAAGAGGAAATCTGTTATGCAATACCGGCGCAGATATGTTCTTGACAACCTTATAAACTGCCGCGATCTGGGGGGCTATCCCTGTAAGGACGGCTCCGTTACCCGGTTCGGCAGGTTCCTGAGGGCAGGTATGCCCAGACCCTTGAGCGAAAAGGATCTGCGCTTCCTTGAAGAATACGGTGTCAAAGCCGTTCTTGATCTTCGGGGCAACAAGGAGGCGGAGCTTTATCCCGCGTTCAAAAACTGCGAGACAAATATCCGTTACCGTCACGTATCTCTGCTGGAAATAAACCCCGCCACAATGGATCTCCACAGGCCTCTCATCGAGGCTTACAGGGAGACTTTGGACTATTACGGTCAAGCCGTGGCGGAAAGCTTAAGATTTATTTTAGAGTCAGGCACACCGTTCCTGTTCCATTGCTTTATCGGCAAGGACAGGACCGGTATGCTTGCCGCCATCATCCTGCACATGGCCGGGGTGGACGATGAGGATATCGTTGCCGATTACGAGATTTCATACAGTTACCTTGAGAACTTTTTCAGGCATGAGAGGGAGATCGGCAGCGGACTTGTCTGGGATTGCGATGAACACCAGCGCCGCTCGGACAGGGCAAATATGCTGGCCTTTCTGGATTACATAAACGGCAAGTTTGGCTCCATCGAAGGCTATCTGCGGAGCGTGGGCATCACCGAGGGCGAGCTGGAAGGTCTGAGCTGTCTTTTGAAGTAGCAAAAATAGTCTTGACATTTCTCTTGGCACTACTGTATAATAGCCAACGGTAATATTGCACAAAACGGGGTGTAGCGCAGTTGGTAGCGCGCTTGCTTTGGGCATTTTTGGCGAAGCGCGTCCGGTGGACGAAAAAGCGAGGCAAAAATGGCGCAGCGGTCGAAAATGCGCGACGCACCAAGTCGCAAGCATTTTCGGGCACCGCAAGAGGGCGAGCAAAGCAAGAGCCATTGGAAAGAACAATTCAATAAACCAAAACGGGGTGTAGCGCAGTTGGTAGCGCGCTTGCTTTGGGCATTTTTGGCGAA
>CAMOTT010000186.1 GCA_946626015.1 uncultured Clostridia bacterium
CCTTTCCCGGTTTTATAAAATCACTGCTTGAGAATGGTAACATCAAAAAATACACGTTGAATACAAAACAGCTCTATTCCTATGCGTTAAAAAATCAAATCGATGCCAAAGGGATAGTTTTTGACGCGGTGCTGGCAGGGTATATTCTCAACCCGTCCTCAAACGATTATGAACTGACCAGACTTATTCAGGAATACGGAATTATTCCCCCGGAAAACGAGGACGAACAAGTCTCCTGCACAGGCGCTCTGCCCGCTCTTTGCAAAGCTCTTTCCGCGCTTATAGAATCAAACGGGCAGAACGATCTTTTATATAACATTGAGCTGCCCCTTGCCCGTGTCCTTGCCTCGATGGAGCTTGTGGGCTTTGCTGTAAATGAGCAAGGGATCGAGCAATTCGGCATAGAGCTTGACGGAAGGATAGGCGACCTGACCGCTCAGATCTACGGATACGCCGGGGAGAAATTCAATATAAACTCCCCAAAGCAGCTGGGCGAGATACTTTTTGAAAAGCTTGATCTTCCGGGCAAAAAGAAGACAAAAAGCGGATATTCCACAAATGCCGACGTTTTGGAAAGCCTTGTTGAAGAGCATCCCGTAATCGAAAAAATATTGGAGTACCGCACCCTGACAAAGCTCAGGAGCACCTATTGCGACGGGCTGCTCAAGGTGATCTCGCCGGACGGGAGGATACACTCCACCCTCAATCAAACCGAAACCAGAACAGGCAGGATCTCCTCCACCGAACCCAACCTGCAAAATATCCCGGTTCGTTCGGAGCTGGGCGCTCAGATGAGAAAATTCTTTATTGCCGACGAAGGCAACCTTCTTGTGGACGCGGACTATTCCCAGATCGAACTGCGTGTGCTGGCTCACATTGCAGATGACGCCACCATGATAGAGGCGTTTAATAATAACGACGACATTCACACTATCACAGCCTCTCAGGTCTTCAATATGCCTGTCAATATGGTAACGCCGCTTATGAGGAGCCGCGCAAAGGCTGTAAATTTCGGTATAGTTTACGGCATCGGAGCTTTCTCACTGGCTAAAGATATAGGCGTTACCCGGGCACAGGCAGACAAATATATCAAGGACTATCTGCTCCACTATTCCGGCGTTGACAAATATATGCACAGAGTTGTGGAACAGGCTAAGGAAAAAGGCTACGTTGAGACTTTGTTTGCCCGGCGCCGATATTTGCCTGAGCTTACCGCATCCAACGCCATGCTCCGCGCCTTTGGCGAGCGCGTGGCAAGGAATATGCCAATACAGGGCACTGCGGCTGATATAATCAAGATCGCAATGATAAGGGTTTTTGAACGGTTTTCAAAAGAAAAGCTCCGCGCCAGACTTATAATGCAGGTACACGACGAACTAATCGCAGAGGCGCCGGAGGAAGAAGCCGAAGCCGTTGCAAGGATCCTCAAGGAAGAAATGGAAACCGCCGTAAAAATGAATGTCAGCCTTACAGCGGACGTGCACTGCGGCAAATCATGGTATGACGCAAAAGGATAAAAAATGAAGACTATATATTTTGTTTGTACAGGCAACACCTGCAGAAGCCCTATAGCGGAGGGTATATTTCGGAAAATGCTGACGGACATGGGTATAATTGATATTGCTGTGAAAAGCTGCGGAGTCAGCGCCTGTGAAGGTATGCTCGTTTCAGAAAACGCGGTGCTGGCGGCAAGGGAATACGGCGCGGATATTTCTTCGCATACCGCTCTCCCCTTTACCCCGGATCTTGTTACCGACTCGTCTGTATTCGTATGCGTGTCGTATTCACATATGATCGCTCTGTTTGATTTTGTACCCCGGGAACAGCTTTTTGTTTTGGACAGAAATATAACCGATCCCTATTTGGGAGATCTGGAGACTTACCGCAGATGCGCCAAAGAGATATATGACGCCTTGCAGGATCTGCCGGCAACATTGGGGATAGAACAATGACAGAAGAACATAATATGATCGTTGTGCCTTTCAGCAGTGAGCATATCGACGCTGTCGCCGAGCTTGAAAAAGAATGTTTTTCCACTCCTTGGTCTAAGCAGGCTTTGACTGAAGAGTTGTTAAATCCCAACGCCCGATTTCTGACTGTTCTTTCAGGCGAAAAAATCGCGGGCTATCTGGGGCTTTATGAAATAGCCGGTGAATGTTATATAACCAATATCGCCGTTTTCCCTGAATTCAGGCGTATGGGTGCGGCGGATATGCTGCTGAGCTGTGCGGAGAGCGACGCGCTGCGCCGGGGCTGCGCTTTTATTTCTCTTGAAGTCAGGCAGGGCAATTCCCCTGCTATCAGCCTGTACCGCAAAAACGGCTATGAGCTTGCCGGGACCCGAAAAAACTTTTATTCCGCCCCCACAGAAGACGCATACCTCATGACAAAATTTTTAAGGACTGATCTTACTTGAAAATTCTCGCTATCGAATCCTCCTGCGATGAAACAGCCGCTGCTGTGGTGGAGGATGGCAGAAAAGTACATTCAAATATAATCGCCTCACAGGTCAAGGAACACATCGTTTACGGCGGCGTAGTTCCCGAAATAGCGTCAAGGATGCATACCGAGGCCATATCCGGGGTTGTGGCAAAGGCTCTTGAAACAGCAAGCTGCGACTACGACGATATTGACGGAATAGCCGTAACTTACGCTCCCGGGCTTATCGGCGCTCTGCTTGTTGGGGTCAACTTTGCAAAGGGGCTTGCCCTTTCTTCGGGTTTGCCGCTGATCCCTGTACACCATCTTCGTTCCCACATCGCCGCGAATTATATATCCCACCCGGAACTTGAACCGCCCTTTCTCAGCCTTGTGGTCTCCGGCGGGCACAGCCATATAGTTGAAGTAAAGGATTACACCCACTTCAACATTATCGGCCAAACTAACGACGATGCCGCGGGAGAATGTATGGACAAAGCGGCGCGCGCGCTTAAGCTGCCCTATCCGGGCGGCCTTAACCTGGATAAAGTGTCCGTTGACGGTGATCCAAACGCATATAAATTCC
>CAMOTT010000187.1 GCA_946626015.1 uncultured Clostridia bacterium
AGCGGTTATCGAAAACACCGGAATGCGTATAATCAAACAATAAAAGCCATGTGTTCAGGGTTGCCGAGGCAAACTTGAACACATTTGTTTTTTCCAGTTTCTATTAGTGCGCAAAATGCTTGCATTTTTTATATATTAGTGTTATAATAATTAACATATCAAGTACATTATCTATTGCATATTGTACTAAAAACATAGTATTTTATACCACTAATGAAGGGGACTTTAAAGTGAATTATAAACTTACCAAAACCAAGGCTCAGGAGCTTATTGAAGGCAAGCTTCTGCACTTTATCGGAGTCACTGCCGAAGAGGCAACATACGAGCACTATTATAAAGCTATCGTTATGATCCTCCGCGACATGATGGCGGTGGGCAGAGATGATTTTGAAAAGAAGAGCGAGACCCAGGGCAAAAAGAAAATATACTACCTCTGCATGGAGTTCCTCATGGGTCGTTCGTTAAAGAACACCCTTTTCAATCTCAACCTGACCGACACCTTTGCAAATGCCCTCAAAAAGTACGGTATCAAGCTCGAAAAGCTCTATGACTGTGAACCTGACGCAGGTTTGGGCAACGGCGGTCTCGGCCGCCTTGCCGCCTGTTACCTGGACGGTCTTGCCACGCAGGAATACCTCGCGACAGGCTATTCCATCCTCTATGAATACGGCATTTTCAAGCAGAAATTCGTGGACGGCTGGCAGACGGAGCTGCCGGATTTCTGGCTCCCCGGCGGCGAGGTATGGCTTGTACCCCGTGAGGAGCGCGCCATTCAGGTCAATTTTGAGGGCGAGGTCAAGGACAGCTGGGATGAGCACTACCACCACGTTGAGCTTGTTAACTGTCGCAGCGTCAACGCCGTACCCTACGATATGTTCGTCGCGGGCAAGGACGGCAAGGGCGTCAGCGTTTTAAGGCTCTGGTCGGCTAAATCCCCCGGGCTGGACATGGATCTGTTCAATCAGGGCGACTATATGCGCTCCATGGAACAGGCCGCCATGGCTGAGGTCATCAGCAAGGTCCTCTACCCTGCCGACAATCATCCGGAGGGCAAGAGCCTTCGGTTGCGCCAACAGTATTTCCTTGTATCCGCCTCCATTCAGGACATCGTCAGCGAGCATCTCAGAACCTACGGCAGCATTGATAATCTTTCAGAAAAAGTCGCTATCCACATAAACGACACCCATCCCACAATGGCTATCCCGGAGCTTATGAGGATACTGCTGGATGAGTGCGGCTACGGCTGGGACGATGCCTGGAGCATCGTAACAAAGACCTTCGCCTACACTAACCATACCGTTATGAAAGAGGCTCTTGAGTGCTGGTCGGAGGATCTGGTCAAGCGCTTGCTTCCCAGGATCTATCAGATCATCAAGGAGATCGACAACCGTTACCGCCATGAGATCTGGTGCAAAACTCAGGACGCTGACCTTGTTGAGCGTATGGCCATCATATCCCGAGACGGCGTTGTACGCATGGCAAACCTTTGCGTTATGGCCTGCCACAGCGTGAACGGTGTTTCCGCCCTTCACAGCGAGATCCTCAAGGATACTGTATTCAACGACTTTTATGCGCTTACGCCGGATAAATTCAAGAATGTCACAAACGGCATAGCTCACCGCCGCTGGCTCTGTCAGGCCAACCCGGAGCTGACAGCCTTTGTAAAAGAGCTCATCGGTGACAAATTTATCTATGACGGCAACGAGCTTTTGAAGCTGAGAGAATTTGCCGACGATCCCTCTGTTCTGACCCGTCTCGGCGAGATCAAGAAGGACAATAAAGATAGATTTGCCAAGCTCGTCAAAAAGTCCACAGGCATTGAGCTTGACACCTCCTCGATCTTTGACGTTCAGGTAAAGCGTCT
This sequence comes from uncultured Clostridia bacterium, assembly GCA_946626015.1. Classification (GTDB taxonomy): domain Bacteria; phylum Bacillota; class Clostridia; order Oscillospirales; family Acutalibacteraceae; genus JAAZFZ01. The sequence goes on from CAMOTT010000187.1 coordinate 1,865, forward strand.
GCATGAGTACAAGCGCCAGCACCTTAACGCCTTCAATATACTCCTGAGATACCTTGAGATAAAAGAGAACCCCGGCGGAGATTTTGCCCCCCACACCTATATTTTCGGCGCAAAGGCAGCCCCCGGGTACTTTATGGCAAAGAAAATAATCAGCTTTATATTCGCCCTTGCCGACCTTATAAACAACGATCCTGACGTTGCAGGCAGGCTCAAGGTGGTGTATGTTGAGGATTACAACGTCACCATGGCGGAAAACCTTATGCCCTCTGCGGATATCAGCGAACAAATATCCCTTGCCGGCACAGAGGCAAGCGGAACCGGCAATATGAAGCTCATGCTCAACGGCGCCGTTACCCTGGGAACAATGGACGGCGCAAACATCGAGATACACGAGGCTGTGGGCGACGATAATATAATCATCTTCGGTATGACTACCCCTGAGGTGACAAGTCTTGCCAGGAGCGGATATTTCCCCATGAATTACTACTCCAACAACGCTGACATCAGGAAGATCATAGACTATATCAACAAGGGCATCGGGGGAAAAATGTTCCCGGAGATCGGTTCCACCATCGTACACCACGATCCCTATATGGTCCTTGCCGATTTTGCCGATTATCATCAGGCTCAGCTCAAGGCGGAAGCTCTCTTCGCAGACACAAAGAAGTGGAACAAAATGTCCCTGATGAACATTTCCGGCGCAGGCAGATTTGCCGCGGACAGAGCTATCAACGAGTACGCGAAAAATATCTGGAACGCCTGAAATTAACGTTGTTTATCCGAAAAAGCTATTTTCATGACGGTTTTGCTGCTCGCAGAACCGTCTTTTTTACCTGCTTCTATATTATTTTTAAATTTTGGTATGGACAAAACTGCTCAGTTAAATTAAAATATAAAGAGCTTATTTTATTACTTTGTTTTAAATAAGAGGAACCGTATCATGAACAAAATAAAATACCACACTAAACATCTTTCGGTTTTTCAAAAAATAATTATCTGTTTTGTGGCAGTGATCTTCTTAGGCGCATTTCTTTTGATGCTGCCTGTTTCATCCCAGGCAAGGGTCGTCACCCCATTCAGCGACGCTATCTTCACCTCCACCTCGGCGGTTTGCGTCACC
>CAMOTT010000188.1 GCA_946626015.1 uncultured Clostridia bacterium
AAGGCCGGTAAGATCGAGTACCGTCTTGACAAAACCAACATCATTCACTGCCCCATCGGCAAGGTCTCCTTTAAGGAAGAAAAGCTCATGGACAACCTGAACACCCTTCTTGAGGCTGTTGTAAAGGCAAAGCCCGCGGCAGCAAAGGGTCAGTACATCCGTTCATGCGTTCTTGCCACAACAATGGGTCCCGGCGTCAGAATCAACCCCACGAAGATCGTTTTCTAAAAAAGGTCTTGACACAGATCGAATTCTGTGTTAATATAATTTTTGCTGTTTACCAAAGACAGCAGGTGCATTTTGCATAATGGGTTACACCGCCTGCCGAGGAAGACGCATTTATGACTTATTTTACAGTTATTATGCAGCCTTTCCGCGGTTTTGCGGAAAGGCTTTCTTTTTCGTAAAGTGTACCGCAGCATTATTTGGAGGTGAATTGAAATGCCAAGTGAGAAAGTTCTTGAGCAAAAGAAACAGATAGTTGCTGAGCTCAGCGAGGTTATCAGTAACGCTTGTTCCGGCATCATTGTTGACTACAAGGGCATCACAGTTGCAGAGGACACAAAGCTTCGCGCCGATTTGCGCGCCGCTAATGTCAAGTACGCTGTTGTTAAGAACACCCTTCTTAACCTTGCAGTCAAGGGCACATCTCTTGAGGGCGTAAGCGAGTTCCTTTCCGGTACCACAGCTATCGCCACAAGCGAGGACGACTATGTCGCTCCTGCCCGTATCCTCAACAAGTTTGCTGAAAGCAGCAATACTTTCACTATCAAGACAGGTTTCCTTGATGGAGAGATCATTGACAATGACAAGATCAAGAGTCTTGCCAAGCTTCCCTCCCGCGAGGTCTTGCTTGCAACCGTTTGCAATGTTTTCAACGCTCCCATCGCATCCTTCGCAAGAGCTATTCAGGCTATTGTTGACAAGCAGGGAGAGGCTCCTGCCGCTGAAGCAGAAGCATAATCAAAATTTGACTTATTACTATTTATTGGAGGTAAATTATCATGGCATCAGAGAAAATTGCTGCAATCATTGAAGAAATTAAGGTTCTCTCAGTTCTTGAGCTTTCAGAGCTCGTAAAGGCTGTTGAGGAAGAGTTCGGCGTTTCCGCCGCTGCCGCTGTCGCAGTTGCAGCTCCCGCAGAGGGCGGCGCAGCCGCTGCTGCTGAGCAGACTGAGTTCGACGTTATCCTTGCTGAGATCGGCGCTGAGAAGATCAAGGTCATCAAGGCTGTCCGTGAGATCACAGGTCTTGGCCTTGCAGAGGCAAAGGCTCTTGTTGACGGCGCTCCCAAGCCCGTTAAGGAGAAGGTTTCCAAGGAAGACGCTGACGCTGCTAAAGAGAAGCTCGAAGCTGCCGGCGCAAAGGTTGAGCTTAAATAATCAAGCTTTAAACTTAACAACAGACAGGCAGACGCGGGGCATTCCTCTGTGTCTGCCTTTTGTTCTTCATAACTCTATACAAATGGGATTTTTTGTGGTATAATACAAGATGTGGCACTACATATGGTAGATTATCTGTTGTTTAGCTGCGGCAATAATTATTGTCCGCCATCCGGATATAATAAAACTGCAATGTGAAAAGGATGACTTGTTATGAAAAAGATATTAGCTTTGCTGTGCGCCGCGTCGTTTATTATCCTTGCCGGGTGCTCCCAGACGCCGAAGGATACCCCCACCACTGTTTCGCACACCGAAGAAACCACCACAGAGGTCGAATTGACCACCGTAGCCTCCGCCTCGGACGTTGTAAGCCGTTTGCGTGATCTCCGCAACACCCTCTACTTTAACGGCAGCGAAAGAGCGGGAGAATTCAACAATTCTTTGAACATCCCGGCGCTGAATTTTCCCACCAAAAATGCCGAAGCGATAAATCAAAAAATCATGGGCGACGCAGCCGACGACATAAAATTCTTTGATGAAATAAAAGAGAGCAACAACATGATAAAAATCGACAAAAAACCGGCAAAAACCGTTGTGCTTTCCCACAAATGGCGTTCCTTCAACCAAATGACCGTAATAGAGGTGGATTGCGAATACGGTCTGCTGGGCAGCGAGGACACTCAGAAAACGGCAAGGGTCTACTATTATGACCGCGGCAACGATAAAGAGCTTACGTTTGAGGAGATACTCGAACGGCTGGGCACCACCAAAGAGGCTCTGTTTACTGCCTTTTCAACAGCAATGCCGAAGGAAACCGGGTTTACCCCGGACTCTGTAAAGGGCGTCTTCCCGGACACAGACAAGGATTGGCACGTTATGCTGAACAACGGCAGCAAATTCCTTTCCGCCGAGGTCAAGGCGCCGGCATAAGCTCACGAAACCAGTGCCAGAATATCCTCCGGGGCAATATGGGGCTGAAGGGCGCAGTTTATAGCAAGGGCAACCAGCTTTGATGCCCGCTCCACAGTAAGATCCACTTCTTTTGGCGTTATCATCATATTCGCTCCCTCCCTTTCTATGCTCCGGCGCAGCTCATCACCCAAAGCATAGTCCGCGTTCTCCACCAGATCGCACACAAGGGTGGCGGCGTCCACCACCGTGGGCACCCCAACCGAGATAACGGGCACTCCAAGTAAGCGGCTGTTAAGCCCGCATCTGGAATTGCCCACCCCGGAGCCGGGCACGATCCCGGTATCCGCTAACTGAACGGTACAGCCAAGGCGTGACATTCTCCTTGCCGCGAGGGCGTCCACTGTGATAACAGCGGCAGGCTTTATTGTCTCCGCTATTCCTTTGACAGTCTCCGCTGTTTCTATGCCGGTCTTGCCCAGAACACCGGGCACCACCGAGGCCACCGGGCGGAGATTTTCAAGCCCTGCCGATTTGGCAACCTCGCCGTTGATGTGCCTTGTTGCCAATATCAGTTCACAGCATCTCGGGCCAAGGGCGTCGGGCGTTATATCCCTGTTGCCCAAGCCGATCACAAGGACTGTGCCCTCC
>CAMOTT010000189.1 GCA_946626015.1 uncultured Clostridia bacterium
CCTCCCCGGCCGGGGCGGTCAGCGTGACCTCACTCACGGTCTCGCTTTGCCCGTTGACAGGCTCGGTGAGCTCAATGTTCCGTTTACCGCCGCAGGAGCAGAGCGCAGCGCAAACGAGCAGGAAACAAATCGAAAATATCAGAGCTTTTTTCATGTTTTTTCTCCGTTACTCAACAAATCGAAAATAGAAATCCGCCAGCTCGCCCTCGTACTCAACGTCTGTTTTCCAGGGTTTGTTCGGACCGTTGAAATGGACTATCACGGTGTTTTTTTCCACCCAGTCAAGGTCGATGGAAGGGTCGGCCTTGTGGGCGAGCCTGTAAGTTTTTTCGTCCAGATTATAAATACGGGGGTCAACGTTGATGGTCTTTCGGTTGTACATTCCGTTTATAACGTCCTGATCGGCAAGGTAGAGCTTTATTTTTGTGTTCTTGATATAATCAAAAACTTTTTCCACGCTTTCGGTTTTCCTCATGGCCTCAAGATTCATCATCATTACCCCGGCGTTGACGTAGTGGCCGGTCTTTCTGTCCATGCGGAACCTTACCCGGTTGATAAAGTGGAGCCAGGGGCCCACATGCTCAGCCGCCGCCAGATAATTGCCCTTGAAATCAATGTTATAAAAATCATCCAGCCTGTTGATAACGGCTATATCCGGGTCAAGGTACATTATGCGATCCACCTCCGGGGGCAGATAGTCCACCGCAAGGAGTCTGTAATAGGTCTCCTTGGAGGTGCGCTCCATTATGGGGGCGTCCTTGAGCATATCGTCGGGCACCCTCACCGGATGGATGGTGAAACGGCTCAGATCAACGCTGCGGTCGATAACGTCAAAGTCCTTTTGCGTCAGTGACGAGTGGGCAACGTATATGTCGAAAGCCGTGCCCGGGTTCGTGACCGAAACCGAGTGCAGCATAACTCCCAGAGCGTTTATGTAATTTGAATCAAGAGCGACAAGAATATTCATAATAAAACCAGCTTTATTTTTTATTATGCCTTTGCGGATTCGTCCAGCGCCTGAGCAATGTCGGCGATAATGTCGTCAATGTACTCTATGCCCACGGAAAGGCGGATAAGGTCGTCGCTCACGCCGCAATCCTTAAGCTGTTCGTCGTTGAGCTGGCGGTGGGTGGTGCTTGCCGGGTGCAGGCAGCAGGTCCTGCAATCCGCCACGTGGGTGCAGATGGAGGCGAGCTTAAGGGAGTCCATAAACTTTATAGCCGCCTTGCGCCCGCCCTTGACGCCGAAGGAGATGACACCGCTGGTGCCGTTGGGCATATATTTCTGAACAAGATCGCAGTATTTGCTGTCCGCAAGCGAGGGGTAGTTTATCCAGGAAACGTTTTTGTTCGTCTTTAAAAATTCAGCCACGGCCAGGGCGTTCTGACAGTGACGCTCCACACGCAGGGGCAGGGTCTCAAGCCCCAGGTTGAGCAGGAAAGCGTTGTGGGGCGAGGGGATCGAGCCCAGATCGCGCATGAGCTGTACGACAGCCTTTGTGATGTATGCGCCCTTGCCGAATTTTTCGGTGTAAACTATGCCGTGATAGGAGTCGTCCGGGGTGGTGAGACCGGGAAATTTGTCGTTCTGCGTCCAGTCGAAGTTGCCGCTGTCCACGATCACGCCGCCCACGCTTGTGGCGTGGCCGTCCATATATTTGGTGGTGGAGTGGATCACGATATCCGCACCGAACTCAAAGGGGCGGCAGTTTACCGGGGTGGGGAAGGTGTTGTCAACGATAAGGGGTACGCCGTGGGCATGAGCCGCATTGGCGAAAAGCTCGATATCCAGCACGTCAAGCGAGGGGTTTGAAAGGGTCTCGGCGAACACCGCGCGGGTGTTGTCTTTGAACGCGGCGTCAAGCTCAGCCTTGCTTGCCGTGGGGGGAACAAAGGTGAAATCTATGCCCAGCTTTTTCATCGTCACCGAGAAAAGGTTAAAGGTGCCGCCGTAAATGGCGGAGGAGCAGACAACGTGCTCACCGGCGGAAACGATATTGAATACCGAGTAGAAGGAGGCCGCCTGACCGGAGCTTGTGAGCACAGCGGCCACACCGCCTTCAAGAGCTGCTATCTTGGCGGCGACGGCGTCGTTGGTGGGGTTTTGCAGACGGGTGTAGAAGTATCCGTTTGAATCCAGATCAAAGCATTTTGCCATATCCTCGCTGGATTCGTATTTGAACGTGGTGCTCTGATAGATGGGCAAAACTCTCGGTTCGCCGCTTTTGGGTGAATAGCCCGCGTGCAGGCAGTCTGTGTTGATGTGGTTGCTCATGTTTATCAATCCTCGCTTTAGTTATATTTTTGGCTTTCGGGTTTTGTTTAATCGTATAAGAACGATTTAAGCAGCTCGGTGTTCTTTTCGACGTCGATAAGCAGAACGTCCTGACCCTTCCTGCGGGCGTCCGACCAGGTTCCCTTGGCGGGGATGCTCATCTGCTCAACGTCATACCGTATATAGCCGAGGCCTCCGAGCAGGAGCTTTGTCATCTCGAAATGCCCGATATCAGTTTCAATGTTGGGCAGGATGCCCTTGACGATGGACAGGAGCTTTACTGGATTTGTGCGCTTGACGTCCGAAATGACGGTGGAGAGCACCTTGCGCTGGCGCTCGGTGCGCTTGAAGTCGGAATCCAGCTTGCGTATGCGGCAGTACCACAGAGCCTGCTCGCCGTTGAAGTGGCTCATTCTGCCGTTTTCGGCGTCCGTGAGGAACTCCTTGCCGAACACCTTGCCAACGTGCTTTGTCATATACTTCGCCTCGGGCACGGTGACCTGAAGGTCAATGCCGTCAAGCCCGTCAACGATGTCGGTAAACATCTGGAAATCAACAAGGATATATCTGTCGATCTTCACCTTGAAATTGTACTCGATGGTGTCTATCACCAGCTGCGCTCCTCCGGCGGAGCAGGCTGCGTTGAGCTTGGCG
>CAMOTT010000190.1 GCA_946626015.1 uncultured Clostridia bacterium
GTTGCTTGAACCGGCATACATACTGCGCGCATATACCACGCGGACGTCTGCCTTTTTTGTCGCCTCATCAAGGGCGGCGTAGGAAACATCGTTACAGTCGGTGGTGATTATGCCTAAACTGCGCATACCCTCCCCCGCGTTAAGAGCGTCAAGCAGCATCTTATCCGCGTTGGGAATTATACGCACGCTGAGTATTTCAGTCCTTAGTCTTTCGCCGAGCATATCGCACCCCGTATATCAAATGGAAATAATGATTATTTTTTAAGGTTTACGCCGCTTGCCTTATTCTGCATTATCTTCGCTATTACTTCGCTGATGTAGGCACCGGCTTCAACTGCGGAAATACCGCCGCTGTAAATATTTGAAACAACCGTCCTGTTGGCCTCCGGCATACCGACCGTGGCTTTATAAGCGATGTATGCGCTCATGCTTTCGCCGGAACCGAGACCCGGACGCTCTCCGATAAGCACACAGGTGACCTTTGCCCCCAAAAGCTCCGAAATATGATCCATCGCCGCAACTCTGCCAAACTTTACAAAAAAGGGAGTGCCTACACTGAAGCCCTGATTTTTGATGCCCTCCATGAGCGAGGGAAGAATATTTGCGGCATTGGCCTCAATGGCTCTTGAACTCAATCCGTCCGAAAGATATATCTGCACGTCCGGATTAGCTATGCACTTTGATTTTATCTCCTGCTCTGTCTCGGGATCAAACTCCCTGCCCAGATCAGGACGGGTAAGGAATTCGTTTTTATCGTTACATTTGGTTTTTACCGAGAAAAGGTTAAGGCTTTCAAGAAGCTTTTCGTCAACGTCAAGGAAAACGGCGTCCCTTGCGGAAGCGTGGTCAGCCCTTAAAGCGAGCATGGTCTGGGTCTTGAGCCTGGGGCCTGCCCTGCCTACGCCGATACGGGCGGAGGTTTTGCTCATCATTCTCCTGAGACCGTCCTCATCCGCCGGGTTTTCAATAAGAGGAATACTCTTGACTTCCTTTGAAGTTATGTCAACTGTGCCGTCAGAAGCAGCATTATTTTCCTCCCTGACCGGAGCGCCTGTTACTCTGCTCACCGGCATATCCTTTGTGATATCCACAGGGGCATCTTTTCTTATGCCAAGAACGCCGGCGCCGCTCCCGGTATCAGCGGGAGAAGCAGTTGAATGCTTTTGAGCGTTTATCTCACTTATAACTGCGTTTACAATTTTTTCTATTATGTTTACATTATTATCCATAATCTGTTACCGGTTCGCCTGCCAAGCACAGACAAATCTCACCTTTCGTGAAAGTTATCATTATGAGATCGTGGAAGGTTTATTTGTTTTTAAGGAATATAGTCGGATCCCCGGCGTATTTTGTCAGCTTTCCGTTTTCTGTAATGCCCCAGCGTTCCAGCCATTCGTCAAACTCCTTGATAGGACGAAGACCAAGTATCTCGCGAACTGTAGCCGCGTCGTGATAGGCGTTAGTTTGGTAGTTGAGCATTATATCATCGCTGGTGGGGATACCGATAACGTAGTTTACGCCGCAGTTTGCCAGCAGAAGAACAAGGTTGTCAATATCGTTCTGATCAGCCATCATGTGATTGGTGTAGCAGCAGTCACAGCCCATGGGTATACCCGTAAGCTTTCCCATAAAGTGATCCTCAAGACCGGCGCGGATGACCTGCTTGCTGTCGTAAAGATATTCGGGGCCTATGAAGCCCACAACGGTGTTGACCATAAAGGGCGAAAAATGTTTTGCGTAGCCGTAGCATCTGGCCTCCATTGTGACCTGATCCGCGCCGAAGTTCGCCTCGCTGGAAAGCTCAGAGCCCTGACCCGTTTCAAAATACATAACATTCGGACCTGTGCCCGTACCGTAACGGCGGAGCAGCTCCTGCGCCTCGTTGACTGTGTCTGTTGTGAAACCAAAGGCCTCGTTGCCCTTTTGACTTCCTGCAATGCTCTGGAAGATCATATCTGTTTTTGCTCCACGTTTGAGAGCTTCGATCTGAGTTGTTATATGACCCAAAACGCAGATCTGCGTGGGGATCTGATATTCGTTCTTGACCTCGTCAAATCGCTGCAAGACCTCAGCAAGACTTGAAACAGTATCATTGACCGGGTTAAGACCTATCAGCGCGTCGCCGCAGCCGTAGCTGAGACCCTCCAGCAAAGAGGCCGTTATGCCCTCCACGTTATCTGTAGTATGGTTTGGCTGGAGTCTGGTGGAAAAGGTTCCCCTCAAGCCTATGGTGGTGTTGCAGTGAGCCGGGATACGCACCTTATTAGCCGCGTATACAAGGTCAAGGTTACTCATGAGCTTGCAGACAGCCGCAACCATTTCACTGGTAAGACCCTTTGAAATGCGCTTTATCTTTTCCTCATCCGTATCATGGGAGAGGATCCATTCACGAAGCTCTGCAACGGACCAGTTGCGGATCTCGGAGTATATCGCCTCGTTCACATCATCCTGAATAATACGTGTAACGTCGTCCTCCTCATAGGGCACAACCGGATTTTCACGCAGATCGCTCAAAAGCACATGAGACAACACCTCTTTTGCCGCTATGCGCTCAGTGCCGGAAGATGCTGCAACACCGGCAAGGATATCGCCGGATTTTTCCTCGTTTGCCTTGGCAAGGACTTCTTTTATTGAGTTGAAAGTATATGTATGTCCGAGAAGCGTAGTTTTCAATACCAAATAAATTCCTCCAAACTCATCCGAAAATCAGGGTTTTAACTACCACCGGGATAACAAGCCCGTCCATCATCGGCTTGCCCATATCCAAATAATCGGTGGGTTCTACTTTAATGCTGTCTATTGAAATCAGGCTGCGGTTCCCGATCTGCGGTTTTATCAGCTGACCGAGAGCCTTTGCCATATCGTACTCGACCAATACCATAAGCGGCTCGTTCTGCGAGAGAACAGAAGTGAGAGCCTCCGAA
>CAMOTT010000191.1 GCA_946626015.1 uncultured Clostridia bacterium
CCCTCATTCGTCATCTCTTTTTTTCACGGTGTAACACATCTATTGTAAACCTACAAAATACAATTTTTCTTTGCGGTTTAACGAGTTAAATAAGCGAAAAACTGCCATACTTGACTAATTTATAGGTTAGTAATATAATATAATTCAATGTGCTGGTAATTTAACAATATTTAGAAAGGAATGTTTTGCCGGTCATGTTCCGGAAAAACAGGATTTTTTATGAAGATCATAATTGCTGGTGATGGTAAAGTAGGCCATACGCTTACCAGACTTTTATCACAGGAAGGTCACGAGCTTGTAGTTATCGACTCTAACTCCGAAGTGTTGGAAAATACCGCTCAGATGTATGACGTCCTGCCAGTAGAGGGAAACTGCGTCACAATGAAGACCCTAAGCGAGGCGCAGGTAGAGGAGGCGGAGCTGCTTATAGCGGCCACAAGCTCAGATGAGATAAACCTCCTTTGCTGTTTTACCGCCCGTAAGATCAATCCGACTTTACATACTATTGCCCGCGTGCGCTCCCTTGAATATCTGCATCAGTGTTACGAGATGCGTGAGGATTTCGGTTTGTCCATGACCATCAACCCGGAGGGCAATGCCGCCAAGGAGATATTCAGGCTCTTGCAGTTTCCCGGTTTTCTTAAACGTGAGACCTTTGCGAAGGGCAGGGTAGAGATAGTTGAGCTGCGGATTCCCGGCGATTCCGCGCTTTGCGGACTTCCGCTCAATAAGCTTTCTGATGTCCTTAAATGCAAGGTACTTATTTGCGCTGTGGTGCGTGATGGAGACGTGGTGATATTGGGCGGTAACGATACCCTCAGAGAGAACGATCATATTTACGTTACCGCGCCCACAAATGTTTTGTCGACGCTGCTGGCAAGTCTCAATATTATCACCAAAAAGACGAAACACGTAACAATAATAGGCGGCGGCAGAACCAGCTACTTCCTTTCAAAGAGCCTTGTTTCCGCAGGTATCCGCGTCAAGATAATCGAGCGTGACGAGGAACGCTGCCGTTTCCTTTCCAGGCAGATACCGGAGGCCGCCATTATCAACGCGGACGGTTCATATCAGGAGGTTCTTGACAGCGAGGGGTTGTCAAAAACCGATGCGCTTATTGCCCTGACCGGTCTGGATGAGGTCAATATAATAATGTCCATCTACGCTGCGTCAAGAGGCGTGCCGCAGGTGTTTACAAAGGTGAACCGAATGGAGTCCACCGGATTCCTTGAGAATATAGGCATCAATCACATCGTTAATCCCGAGGAGCTGTGCAGCGCGAGTATCGTGCAATACGTCAGGGCGCTTCAAAACCAAACCGGAGCCGCTGTTGCTTTGCACCACATAGCGGGCGGCAGGGCAGAGGCGCTGGAATTTAGGGTCAATGAGGGTACATTCTTTACCAATACTTCGCTGAAGGATGTAAACATCAGGAAGAATATACTGATCTCCTGCATAACGCACAAAGGAAATACGATTATTCCGGATGGCAATTCCAAATTTGTGTTGGGAGACACCGTAATAGTGGTAAATGCCACGGGTACCCCGATACTTCAGCTGAATGATATTTTCGTCATATGAGGAGATTTTCAGATGAATATTAAGCTTATCTCCCGTATCATTGCCATGATCCTGCTTGTCGAGGCAGTTTTGATGCTGCCCTCGATGTTTATTGCGATATACAATGGGGACATGAAGGTTACACATAGCTTTTTGGTGACCATTGTGACAATAGCGGCAATAGGTCTGGCGGTAATCAAATTTGTAAAAAACAGCCGCAAGGATTTCTATGCTCAGGAGGGTTTGGTTACGACCGGTCTTTCCTGGATATTTATGTCGCTTTTCGGCGCGCTTCCGTTTTTTCTCAGCGGTCAGATACCGAGCTACATTGACGCTCTGTTTGAAACAGTTTCGGGATTTACCACCACCGGAGCTTCAATATTGAATGACGTAGAGTCTATGTCTAAAGGGCTTTTGTTCTGGAGGAGCTTTACCCATTGGATTGGCGGCATGGGTATGCTTGTGTTCCTGCTTGCGGTGATCCCTGTCATCGGTAAAAATTCAGGTTCAAACGTATATTTGCTGAGAGCGGAAAGCCCCGGCCCCAGCCCCGGAAAGTTTACGCCCAAGATACACCACACGGCGTTGATACTTTATGGAATTTACATTGTGCTGACCATCTTTTGCCTCTGTTTCCTTTTGGCAGGGGGAATGCCCTTGTTTGACAGCCTTTGCACAGCCTTCGGTACAGCCGGTACAGGCGGCTTTGGCGTCAAGAACACCAGCCTTGCAGGTTACAGCTCATATCTCCAGAGTGTGACCACCGTGTTTATGCTTTTGTTCGGAGTTAATTTTAATATATATTACCTGATAATCCTTAAAAAATTCGGTTCTGTATTAAAAGATGAGGAACTCCGCACATATATTTCCCTTGTTGTTCTGGCAATAATCGGCATAACCCTCAATATTTACAAGCTTTACGGCAGTTTCGGCACAGCCTTTCATGAAGCCGCTTTTCAGGTCAGCAGTATAATAACCACAACCGGTTTCAGTACCTCTGACTTTGACCTCTGGCCGTCATTTTCAAAGGCTGTATTGCTTGTGCTTATGTGTGTGGGCGCCTGCGCCGGCAGTACGGGCGGCGGAATGAAGGTCATCAGGATATCACTGCTTTTCAAGAGCATCAAACGCAATACTATAAAAGTCATCCGTCCCAGGCAGGTCTGGGCTATCCAGATGAACGGCAGAGTGGTGGATGAAAAAATAATCAACGGCACCCACGTATACCTTTCGGTATATTGTTCTATCTGTCTCATCAGCTTTTTGCTGGTTTCCATTGACGGATTGACAACGGGCACCAACCTCTCCGCTGTTTTGGCTTGTTTCAACAATATCGGCCCGAGCATT
>CAMOTT010000192.1 GCA_946626015.1 uncultured Clostridia bacterium
CAAACTCATATTCAAGGACTTCCTGCTACAGCGATGTGTCAGTGAGCGCCTGATCTCAATGAAAAAACGAGGTGATCGTTATGCGAATACTGTTAGCCGCGCCGGACAGGGATCTGCTGGAGTGCTACGGGAAAATACTTGAGGCCGATTTCGGCGAGACCGTTACTGTGTTTGACGGCGCTCAGGTAATATCCCTGATCTTATCGGAATACTTTGATGCGGTCATACTTGACTGCGATATACCTCTGGCAAAAAATACAAAGCTCATTGAACGCATCCGGGGCAGGGGCATACCCGTTATCGCGCTGATAAACGACCCCGTAAGCCTACGGGAGCTGTCGCAGAATACTCCGGCAAACGCTTATCTATACTATCCGTTCACTCCCCGGGAGCTGAGCGCCGCAATACTGAACACCGCCGGGAACAGACCGGAGAAAGGATTTGAAACGGTGACAGGAAATGAATAAAGCTGAAAAAAAGTTTCGATTATATGCTATCCTTGTTATTTTTGTGCTGCTGACCTCGCTGCTCTCGGTCATTAACGGCGTCAGCTTTACAATGGCAAGTCAGGACGCCGATCAGATAACCCAGATGATAGCCCGACGTCAAGGTTCCTTTGAACGTAAAGGTAAAAATTCCGAAGCCGCACCGCCGCAGACTGCGGAAAAGGACTTCAGGATGGGTCCGATGGGTCCATCATCTCCTGAGATGAATTCCTCGGTAAGGTATTTTACCTTCGCGTTTTCTGAGGACGGTGAGCAGGCGGAGACGGTAGCCTACCGTATTTCCGCCGTCACTGAGGACGAGGCTCGGGAATGGGCAAGGGAGCTTATCAATGAAAAGACCGGCTGGACAAGGGGCACCTACCGTTACAGGGTCTACAAGGATCACGGCAGAATAAACGTGACCGTTATCGATCAGGGGCGGGAGCTGCTTGCCTCATACAGAATACTTATCATCTCAGCCGTGGGCGAGGGGCTTTGCCTGATAATTGCCTGGTTCGTTCTCCTGGGTATCTCAAGGAAGATCTACGCGCCCATTGAGGAAGCGGACAGGAAGCAGAAGAATTTTATCAGGAGCGCCAACAAGGAATTCAGGCTCCCCATAACCATAATCAGCGGAAACACCGAGCTTGCCGAAAGAAAGTACGGACCGGATGAGCAGACCCGTTCCACACGTCGCCAGCTGGGTAAGCTGAACGCTCTTGTAAACGAGCTGGGAAGTATGGGTATCTTTGAGGATGAAAGCGCAATCCCGGCGAAGGTCTCGCTTTCGGAGATCCTCTCCGCAGCTCTTGAACGGCAGAAAGGCAGCTTTTCCGCCTGCGGATTGGAATTGTCGGCAGACGTAACTCCGGGAGTCACGGTTTCTGCCGATCCGGAGGCAATGTCAAGGATGGTTGACGAGCTGATAGGCAACGCCCTGAAATTCGCCATGACAAAAGCATCCTTTACACTTAAGAGCGACGGAGACAGGACGGTGCTTGAAGCTCAGAACGATACCGGCCTGCCGGACGGCGCCGTGGATGAGATCTTTGACCGTTTTACCAAGCTGGAAAACGCCAAAGACGAAGAGAACGCAGGTCTGGGTCTTGCCTATGTAAAAGACGTGGTGACAGCACACAACGGGCGAGTTTCGGCAGCTGTTGAAGGCGGAATGTTTACGCTCCGCATCGCATTGTGACCGGGGGTGATGTTTTGGCTATCACGGTCATGAAACGCTATGAGCTGAAGTATCTGCTCAGCGGCGAACAGACGGCTTTCCTTAAAAAGCGTCTGGAAGGGCACATGGAGGCGGACGGATACGGTAAGACCTCCATAGCCTCACTCTACTACGATACCCCCAACTACCGGCTGATACGCACAAGCGTGGAGAAACCGGAATTCAAGGAAAAGATACGGCTGCGTTCCTACGGAATAGCGACGGAGGATTCCCCGGTTTTCCTTGAACTTAAACGCAAAGCTTACGGTATAGTCTATAAACGCAGGGTGCAGACCACCATTCCCCTTGTTCATAAATTCTTTTCCGGCGAGGGTGACATCTGCGCAGGCGGACAGATAAACCGGGAGATAACCACATTTCGCGACTACTATAAAACGCTTGTTCCCTCATGTCTTATCATTTACGACCGCACGGCATATTTTGAGCCCGACGGCGATCTGCGGCTGACAATTGACGAAGCGCCCCGGTACCGTGTGGATGAGCTTGACCTGACAAAATCAATGGAGGGCAATTTGCTGCTCGCCCCGGGCTGGACTATATTGGAAGTAAAGGTTCAGCAGGCGGTGCCACTGTGGCTTGCCTCCATACTTTCGGAGGGCGCCATAAGGAAAGGCAGCTTTTCAAAGTACGGCGAGGCCTACCGTCAGCAGCTGCTCAAGGCTCAATAAAAATTCAAGAAAAGGAAGGATACTGAAATGTTTGATTCTATTTATTCATCTGTTGTGACTCCCTCACAATTTTTTATAATGGCAGCGGCGGCGCTGATAACCGGTCTGCTGTACGCCTGGATAATGAGCTTCCGCATTCGCTCCACAAAAAGGTTCTTTATCGTTACGGCCTTGATCCCCTTTGTTGTGGCGTCGGTAATAACCTTTGTAAACGGCAACATCGGCGCGGGCGTGGCGATAGGCGGAGCGTTCAGCCTGATACGCTTCCGCAGCGCTCAGGGCAGCGCGGACGAGATAGCAGCCATCCTTGTGGCAATGGGCTCCGGCATAGCTTTCGGCATGGGATATATAGCCTACGGTATCGTTATACTTATCTGCCTTGCGGTCATATATATGCTGCTCAACCTTGCGCCGCTGTTTGAGCATAAGAGTATGGCGGCCGACCAGCTCCTGCGCATAACCATCCCGGAATCCCTT
>CAMOTT010000193.1 GCA_946626015.1 uncultured Clostridia bacterium
AAGAAATATATTCCAGATCCTTGAAATCCAGTGTCAGCTTACCGACCCCTTCCAGAGATCCTTTGAGCTCTTTTTCCAGATCGGGCGCCGTGGTGGTATCAAGTCTGCCCTCCAGCGCAAAAATTAAATTCCCGTTTTCCCATATCTTTTTTGTGTTCAACATAAATTGTTCTCCCTTCTCTTACGAATAATTCAAATCAGTATATACACAATTTAAAACATTATATCATATTTTCCGCTATTTTCAATACCTCTGTAACCTTTTGTAAACCAACTCTCCCGGCAAATTCAAATATAGTCAACAACATATTTCCACATTTTGGAAAGGATGGGTTATACGAAAACGAACTATGCTGCCGATACGGCAACACAGTCCGTTGTATGGAAGGATAAAACTATTCTTCAATGTCCAAAATCTCTTTTTTGAGAAGTTCTCTTTTTTTGTTGTGAGGAATATTTTTGGTGTTTATATACTTCAAACGGTTTTTTTTAATGTATTCATCAACGGTTTCGATCACCCTGGCAGGAACCCCAGCCGCAACGCTGTTGTCGGGTATATCCCGCGTCACCACCGCGCCGCAGCCTATCACCACATTATTCCCTATCGTGACCCCCGGCATAATGATCGCATTGACCCCAACATGGACGTTATCGCCTATCTTTATCGGTTTTATCATGTCCGCGTTTTTATATTCTTCTTTTAAATTCCTGACGACCCACAAACCGCCGTCATGGGTTATCAATCTGACGTTTGAGGTAAGTCTGACGTTATTTCCAACGGTTACAAGATAGGGTTCGCTGCCAAAATCGACACTGTTTGTTATGGAACAGCCTTCGCCTATTTTCGCGCCCTGCTTTCTAAGATACTTTACCGGATTTTTTGCCATTTTATATTTTGAAATTAAAACTGCAACAAGACCCATAATAAAAACACTCCAAGTTTTCGGCAATCAAAATAAACTTGCCGTTACCAATAAATTATATCATATATATTTTGTGCTTTCAACAAATTTGTTTGTGTCAGGCGTTCAGTTGAAAAAATTTTTATTAACCTCTTGAATACCTACTAAACCCATAGTATAATTAAGTAAAGATATTTTTAAGGATGGTGTTTTTTATGATTTCCACCCGCGGAAGGTACGCCCTGCGTATGATGATCGACCTTGCCGCTCACCAAAGCAATGGATTTGTGGCGCTTAAAGACATTGCGGAGCGTCAAAGCATTTCAAAAAAATATCTGGAACAGATCATTCCCGTTTTGAACCGCGCCGAACTTTTGCAGACCATGAGAGGCTTTGGCGGCGGCTATAAGCTCAACAAACCCCCGGAGGAATATACCGTAGGCGAGATCCTCAGAGCAACAGAGGGCAGTATGGCTCCCGTTGCCTGCCTTGAAAGCCCCGTCAACACCTGTCCCCGCTGCGCCGATTGTATAACTCTCCCTGTCTGGGAGGGTCTGCAAAAGGTCGTTGACAACTACCTTGACGGCATCACTTTGCAGGATATCCTTGATATGCAGGCCGAAAACGCCGGAGACAATTACAGCATCTGACCGGGTTTCCGCACCCGCAAGACAAAAATAACTTATCATTCAAAAATCAAAGAAGAAAGCTATTATTATCTCACAACCGTTTTTACCGTATCTCATATAATTACCTATTGACATAGTAGGTTTATGTGTTATAATATATAGTACAACATAGAATAAACAGCAAAGAAGGACAAGAACAACAAATGATTTATGCAGATAACGCGGCTACAACAAAAATGAGCCAATCGGCTTTTGAAGCCATGCTGCCATACTTTACCGAAACTTTTGCCAATCCCTCAAGCCTGCACACCGCCGGTCAAAAAGCGGCAGACGCCCTGCGCGAGGCAAGGGAGACCGTTGCCGGCTGCATTGGCTGTTTGCCGAGGGAGATCTACTTCACCTCCGGCGGCAGCGAGGCGGACAATCAGGCTATAATTTCCGCCGCCGCGGCGGGAGAACGCAAGGGCAAAAAGCACATCATCTCCACTGCCTTTGAGCACCACGCGGTTTTGCACACCCTGAAAAAGCTTGAAAAACAGGGCTTTGAGGTCGAACTGCTTCCGGTTGGCAGTCTTGGCACAGTAACCCCCGATCAGGTCAAAAACGCTATCAGGGAGGACACCTGCCTTGTTACTGTAATGTTTGCCAACAACGAGATAGGCTCTATCCTGCCCATTGCCGAAATAGGCGCTGTCTGCCGTGAAAAAGGTGTGATCTTTCACACTGACGCGGTACAGGCCGCCGGGCATTTAAAAATAGACGTAAAAGAACAAAACATCGATATGCTCTCCATTTCCGCCCACAAGTTCCATGGGCCAAAAGGCGTCGGCGCGCTTTATGCCAGAACCGGTATTCCGCTGGTAAATCTTATTGAAGGCGGCGCTCAGGAGCGTGGAAAACGTGCCGGTACAGAGAACATCCCGGCAATCGTCGGTATGGCGGCGGCATTTAAAGACGCCACCGAAAATATGGAACAAAACACAAAAAAGGTCGCCGCTCTGCGTGACCGTTTGATAAAAGGACTGGCGGCGATACCCAAAAGCGCCCTTAACGGCGACCCTGTGAACCGCCTGCCCGGCAACGTAAACTTCTGCTTTGAGGGCATTGAGGGGGAAAGCCTTTTGCTCCTGCTGGACGCCAAGGGCATTTGCGCCTCATCCGGCAGCGCCTGCAATTCCGGTTCTTTAGACCCGAGCCATGTTCTGCTCTCCCTCGGTGTTCCGTATGAACTGGCCCACGGCTCTCTGCGGCTTTCCATTGGAGAGAC
>CAMOTT010000194.1 GCA_946626015.1 uncultured Clostridia bacterium
GTGGTCATCCCCAAGGAGATCCGCCGCACAATGCGTATCCGCGAGGGTGACCCCTTGGAAATTTACACGGACGCCAACGGCGAGGTGATATTCAAAAAGTATTCGCCCGTGGGTGAATTGTCGGTGACAGCGAAGCAGTATGCGGACGTTCTGTTCCGCGGAACAAATCTGCCGGTGATAATTACCGATCGTGACAGGGTGGTTTCCTGCGCGGGTCTACCGAAAAAAGAGGCGCTTGAACGCAGGATAACGCCTTCTCTTGACGGAATTATGGAAAACCGCGCTTGTTTTATCGCGGAACAGGGGAGCGATGGTCTGCAGCCTGTTGAGGGTCTCTCAAAGAATGCGGCTGTTGCCTGCCCGATAATTGCCGGAGGCGACGTTTTGGGAGCGGTGGTGCTTTTGCTCAACGAGAATAATTCGGAGCCCACTCAGACCGAAACCAAGCTTATCCAGGTGGCGGCGTCCTTCCTCGGCAAACAAATGGAGGAATAAACTTGAGTTAACGCAGCAGAGGAGTCTGAAAACTTCTCTGCTTCTTTTTTATCGAAATCATAAAAAATATTGAATATTTCATAATCAGCAACTATAATTGAATAAACCATAAAAAGAAGGTGTTTGTATGAGCAAAATAAAACCCGGAGATATAGTCGGCTGTGAAAGGTACGGAGATTATAGCTACTATACAGTTCTTAGAGTAGAAAAAGACAAACTGATTTGCGTTGATATGTATGAAGATTATGAAGATTATGAAGATGATGAAGATGATGATTATGCGATCAGGCTTTCCGCGTCACAGGTGGATCACTATCCTGCCGTGACCGTCGGAGCGGATAAGGTGCGCGAGCTTTTGCGCTATGAGGCGTCATTTGAAGAGCTGTTCGGAGATATATACCCCTACGCCCGTATCACTTGCGATGAAAAGATAATGATGAGCGGCGAAGATCTGCTGTCGGCGTTGCGCCGCTGCAAAGAAAAAGGCTTTGAAAATGCGGAAGAGGAGTGGATGGAACCTGTCCGTTCGCTTTTGGGTAAGCTTTTTGATTTTTCAAACAACGTAAGCTCCAATGAACCGGTGGATGGGTATCGTTTTATACCGCAGGCAGGACAACTGTTTTTCCATATTTTTGCCGCGGCTGTTCTGCCCTGGTACCGCGAGACAGATGAGCCGGATTTTGAAAAGCTTATCTCAAAAACGGAAAAAACCATAAAAATGCTTGAACTGCCGGTGCCCGAGCGCGAATATGATGATGAGATAAAAGAAGATTATATCAGAAAATTCGACAATGACGATATGCGGGCGGTGGCTACGGATGATGAAATGGCGCTTTTCGTTCAGTACGTTGATGAACTGTGTGAAAAGGACAACAAGACCGCATTGTATGCCAAGGCATATTCGCTTTACGGCGGCAACAGAGCCTATGATTGTGACTGGCGCGGCTCCCGTGATCTTCTGTTGAGGCTTATGAAAATTGATGAAAACCCGTTTCTTGCCAACACGCTGGGTTATATCTTTTATTACGGAAGATGTACGGGAGGAGCACCGGAGTACGATAAGGCGTTTTACTATTACAATATCGGCGCGGCCGGCGGCGTTTATGAATCGAGATATAAGCTTGCGGATATGTACTTCCACGGGTATGGCGTAAACAAGAACATCAGTATAGCCGCAAGGATCGTTCGGGAGCTGTATGACGAAAATCTGAAATATATTCAAGAAGGGCATACGGATTGCAAGTTTGCGGATATAGCTTTTCGTATGGGCAATTTTGTGCGCGGCGGAGTTAATGAGGACGCGGATCCCGATGGAGCGTATTACTATTACCTCCAGGCGGATTTTGCCATCAGACAGAGAATGCGTGACCATGATCATTACGGCGATCAGTCTGTGGCGGCAGGTATTGGAAAATCCATAGATGAGATCCTGCCGCAAACCTCATTCGTCAAGCCTTGTTATACGTTACATACGGAGTACATCAGAGGCTTGCTTTCAAGCGCTTTTGATCTGCACCGCAGAGTGGAGGCTAAGATAAAGAAGCTTACAAGCGGCCAATACAGCGTCAGGTTCCGCATCCTGCCTATGCAGGGCGAGGAATATCCGCCGAGGTTTTTTGTTACCGTACCGGAGGCGCATTTCTGCGGATATATGGATCACATAACCGTAAACACAGAGGATCTGTTCGATCTGCGTATCAACGGCAAAAAATTCAACGGAGACAATGCTGTTGTGATCTTTGACAACATAGATTATGAAGAATTTACCTTGTACGGCGAATGTGTAATGGAGCTGATAACTGAGTATGTGTTTAAGCTCCAGGGTAAAAAGTCCGGGAAGCAATACCGATTTGTTTCAGTGACGTTCGATGAGGGCAGCAGACACTACGATTATCTTTGCGATATTCCCGATGTCCGTGTGGGTGATAAAGTTGTTGTGCTGTCCGGTGATGAGGAGTATCAGGTAAATGTGGTGGGAGTGTTTGAAAAGAACGAATCTGAAACAAAATTGCCTTTGGCAAAATACAAATCCGTGTTGAGAAAAGCGTAGCTTTGAAACAAATTAAAATTAAATTGCCGCCATCCAGGGATAAATTTCCCCGGTGTGGCGGTACTTTTTATTATATAAATAACAAATCTCCGCTTAGATCCACAATAAGCCCCCACAACATATGGGTGATTGTGAAGGGAAAAA
>CAMOTT010000195.1 GCA_946626015.1 uncultured Clostridia bacterium
AGAACATAAAGCTTGCCACATACGCCTCAAGATGTATAGAAAACGAGATACTGATGTACCTTAGAAAAACCAGCGTCTCACGCACAGAGGTTTCACTCGACGAGCCTCTTAATGTTGATTGGGACGGTAATGAGCTGTTGCTTTCCGACGTGCTGGGCAGCGACCCCAACGAGGTGAACTACGGTATGGAGGACGAGGAGGAAAAGAGCATAATGCTCTCCCTTATAGATGACCTTGAACCGCGGGAGAAGCAGATAATGACCATGCGCTTCGGCATAGGGGGAGCAAGGGAACGCACACAAAAGGAGGTGGCGGATCTTTTGGGAATATCCCAAAGCTATATCTCCCGGCTTGAAAAACGGATAATAGATAACCTTAAAGAAGAAATGATAAAGAAATATTGATTTATTATAATATTTTATCTTGCATTTTACGGATCAATGTGTTAAACTCTTGTGGATAAGTTGTTTAAACGCATTGATGAAGAGAGTAGGGTATGCGCGGGCATCCAGAGAGAGCGCGGCTGCTGTGAGGCGCTTATGCCGGTTTTACCTGAAGTTCACTTCGGAGCGGCGCGGCTGAAGCTTTTGTGTGTAGGCTGTGACGGTTTCCCCCGTTAAAGGAAAGTCACATACTTGTGCGTAAAGGCCGCTTTTGCGGCGAATGCAGGGTGGTACCGCGAAGTTCCGGCTTCGCCCCTCGGTTGGGGCGGGGTCTTTTATTTTTATCAGGAAGGATGATTTACTATGAAAGAGCAACTTGAGGCTATGCGAAAGGCTGCCGAGCAGCAGATAAAAGATTTAAAACAGCGTTCTGATCTTGAATCGTTTCGTGTTTCGTTTTTAGGCAAAAAGGGCGAGCTGACGGGCATACTCAAGCAGATGGGCAAGCTTTCCGCCGAAGAGCGCCCCGCTATGGGCCAGCTTGCCAACGAAGTCAGGAGCTATATCGAGGCTCAGCTCTCTGACAAGCTTGAGGAGCTTAAAGAGAAGGAGCTCAAGGACAGGCTCCAGAAGGAAAAGCTTGATGTTACAATGCCCGGAGATCGCCGTGAGCTTGGCCACAAGCATCCCCTGTCAATAGTCCTTGATGAGGTCAAGGATATTTTCTTCGGCATGGGCTTTAACGTGGCCACAGGCCCCGAGATAGAGTGGGATTACTACAACTTTGAGGCTCTCAATATCCCAAAGGGGCATCCTGCAAGGGATACTCAGGATACATTCTACATCACAGAAAATATGCTGCTCAGGACCCAGACCTCGCCGGTGCAGATGAGGGTCATGGAGAAGCAGACTCCCCCTATAAGAATAATTGCCCCGGGCAGGGTCTACCGCTCCGACGCGGTGGACGCCACACATTCGCCCTTATTCCATCAGATCGAAGGCCTTGTTATTGACAAGGGCATAACTATGGGTGACCTTAAGGGCAACCTGGAGACCTTTGCAAAGCGTCTTTACGGCGAGAACACAAAGATAAGGCTTCGTCCCCATCATTTCCCGTTTACCGAGCCCAGCTGTGAGATCGATGTTTCCTGCTTCCGCTGCGGCGGCAAGGGCTGCCCCATGTGCAAGGGCGAGGGCTGGGTCGAGATACTCGGCGCGGGCATGGTTCACCCCAAGGTGCTGCAAAACGGCGGCATAGACCCGGAACAGTACAGCGGCTACGCTTTCGGCATCGGCCTTGAAAGGATCGTTATGTTCCGCTTTGAGATCGACGATATGCGGCTGCTTTACGAAAACGATCTGCGCTTTTTGAGCCAGTTTTGACAGGTGCCTGAAAGGAGTGTTATAGATTATGAAATTATCAAAAAAATGGCTTAACGAATACGTTAAGCTCAATGTAACAGATAAAGAATTTGCCAGCGGAATGACCCTCAGCGGTTCCAAGGTGGAGGGGTATGAAACAGAGGGCGAAGAGCTTAAAAATATCGTTGTGGGGCAGGTCGTTTCCCTTGAACGCCACCCTGATTCCGATCACCTTTGGGTTTGCCGGATAGATGTGGGAGAGCCCGAAAAGCTTCAGATAGTCACCGGCGCCCAAAATCTCAAGGCAGGTGATTACGTCCCCGTTGCCCTTAACAATTCCGTTGTTTACGGCGGCAAAAAGATCACAAACGGCAAGCTCCGAGGGGTTGAGAGCTTCGGTATGCTCTGCTCCTTGGGGGAGCTTGGACTCACCGCGCACGATTTCCCTTATGCCGTTGAAGACGGTATATTTGTCCTGGGTGACGACTGTGACCTCACCCTTGGCAAGGATATTCATGAGGCCATAGGCCTTGATGACGTGGTCACAGAGTTTGAAATCACCTCAAACCGCCCGGATTGTATGTCCGTGGTAGGTCTTGCCCACGAGGCCGCCGCCACATTCGATGTCCCCCTTGAGGTCAAGGAGCCTGTTGTAAAGGCGGGCGATGGGGATGTAAACGACCTGCTTAAGGTCACAATTGCGGCTCCGGAGCTTTGTTACAGATACGTTGGCGCGGTTGTCAAAAACGTCCGTGTAGCGCCCTCGCCCCGCTGGATGCGTGAGCGTCTGAGGGCA
>CAMOTT010000196.1 GCA_946626015.1 uncultured Clostridia bacterium
ATACTTGAAACCCTTGCAAAATACAACGCCGAGGGTCGCCCCATCTGGAAACCCATGCATATGCAGCCGATTTACAGAACGAATCCTTTTGTAGTCAGGGACGGCAACGGCAGAGCAAGAACCAACGCTTATATCGCCGGCAAAGCCGCAGATGTGGGCGCAGATATTTTCAACCGCGGCTTATGCCTGCCATCAGATAACAAGATGACGCCTGAACAGCAAGATATCATAATAAAAATCATCCATTCGTGTTTTGAGTGAGGCTGTTATGTACGCAAAGATTGTAAAAAGATTGTTGGATTTCTGCATATCTTTTTTGCTCCTGATCGTTTTGTCGCCGCTTATTATTATTCTTACCATAGTCGGCGCCGCGGTCATGGGCGGCAATCCGTTTTTTGTTCAGGAACGCCCCGGCTGGCACGAAAAGCTCTTTAAGCTCATAAAATTCCGCACCATGTCAAACAAAACGGATGAACAGGGCAATCTCCTGCCCGATGAAGTCAGGCTGAACGCTTACGGTCGTTTTTTGCGGTCAACTTCACTGGACGAGTTGCCTGAATTTTTCAATATTTTAAAGGGCGATATGTCTTTTGTCGGCCCAAGGCCTCTGCTTGTAAGGTATCTTCCGAGGTACTCAGAGGAGCAGCGCCGCAGGCACAACGTCAGACCCGGCCTCACCGGTTACGCCCAGGCTCACGGCAGAAATCTCGCCTCATGGGAAGAAAAGTTTAAAATGGACGTCTGGTACACTGAAAACGTCACCTTCAAAACCGATGCAAAGGTCATATTTGATACGATTTTCGTTGTGCTGAAGCATGAGGGTATCAACTCCGAAACCTCCGCGACAATGGAGGAATTCATGGGCACGGGCGATGTTGTCCACTATTAACTGAAGGGTGTTTTTCTATGAGAGATCTTATTATTATCGGCGCCGGTGGCTTCGGCAGAGAGGTCGCCTGGCTGGTAGAGAGAATAAACGAAAAAGAGCCTGTTTGGAATATTTTGGGCTTTATTGACGACAACAAAGATATTCAGGGTTCATTTATAAACAGCTACAAGGTTCTTGGCACAATGGATGCGATAGCAAGCTTTCCCGAAGCTTATTTTCTTTGCGCCGTCGGCGGTTCCCGGGTGCGCCGAAAAATTATAGAAAAAGCAAAGAACACTTTAAACAAAATAAAATTTGCAACCGTTATTGATCCCTCTGTTATTTATTCAAACTCCGTGGAAATAGGAGAGGGCACGATAATCTGCGCCGGTAATATACTTACAGTTAATATAACCATCGGCAATCACGTCATCATAAACCTTGACTGTACCGTTGGGCACGATTCCATACTCGGGGATTATGATACGCTTTACCCCAGCGTCAACGTTTCGGGGATGAGCCATATCGGACAATGCACCGAAATAGGCACGGGAGCTCAGTTGATCCAGGGCATGGCCGTTGGCAGCAATTCAATCGTAGGCGCAGGCTCTGTTGTTGTGAGAGAGATCCCGGACAATTGTACTGCGGTGGGCTGCCCGGCAAAGCCAATTAAATTTTTTGAAGAGGTTTGATTTTATGGATATAAAAACCGTCACAGTCATCGGAGTTACCGGTACAATGGGCGCCAATGTCGCCGGTATATTTGCTTCCTTTGGAGATGCAAAGGTCTATTGCGTCGGCCGCAGTATGGATAAAGTCAAATCCATCATCCCCAAAATAGCAAAATCCGTAAGGGCTGACAGTATCGTTGCCAACCTGATACCGGCTGATTTTTCCATGCTTGACAGTTGCGTGGAGGATTCGGATCTGATTTTTGAAAGCTGTATCGAGGATATTGAAGTAAAAAAGAACATCGCATCACGGGTGTCGGAGAATTTAAGGGAAAACGCTGTTTCCTGCACAGGCAGCTCCGGGCTTTCCATCACTTCTCTTGCCGAGTGTTACTCCGACGATCTCAGGGGCAATTTTTTCGGTGTCCATATGTTCAACCCGCCCTACAGTATGCCCCTTTGCGAGCTTATATCAACAGAATATTCAAATACCGAATTGGCAAACGAGCTTAAACAATACCTTGAAAACAAGCTTATAAGGACAGTTGTCAAGGTAAAGGATTCTCCGGCGTTCCTTGCCAACAGGATAGGCTTCCAGTTTATCAACGAAGCTATTCAGTACGCAGAAAAATACAAAGATAACGGCGGAATAGACTATATAGACGCTATTCTCGGTTCCTATACCGGGCGCTCAATGCCGCCCATCGTAACAGCGGATTTTGTCGGCCTGGACGTACACAAGGCTATCGTCGACAACCTTTTTGAGCACACGAGCGATTATGCCCGCGACACATATATTTTGCCTGAGTTTGCCAAAAAACTTATCAGCGAAAAAAAATACGGCAGAAAATCCGGAGAGGGCTTTTACAAAACCATTCATTACGAAAACGGCACAAAGCAGATCCTTGTTTATGATATAAACACAGACAGCTACCGCGAGAGGATAGACTACGCTTTTCCCTTTGCCGTAAAAATGAAAAA
>CAMOTT010000197.1 GCA_946626015.1 uncultured Clostridia bacterium
TGCTGAACAGGGTCGAGCTCCCGTCGTTCCCCGACACGCTGGCCGGAGTGATCTACCAGAACGGCGCCTTCACAGCGATCGTAGACGGCCAGTTCAACGAGCCGATCTCCGACTCGGCGTACAGGGCGGCGAAGGACGCGCTGAACGGCTGGGATCCGACGGGCGGCTGCATATACTATTATAATCCCGCAAAGACCTCGAACAAATTCATCTGGTCGCGCCCCGTGATGCTTACGATCGGTGCGCACAGGTTTTGTATGTGAAGAAAAGAAAGCCTCCGCAGCTGCGGAGGCTTTTCGGTTTTTCAGGATCTTACTTTATCTTGATGGTCTTCACGGCGCTGTAGTTTCCGTAGCGGGTAGAGGTGGATTTTCCGTCCTTTGTATAGAACGAGCGCACCTTGACGTACCATGTCTCGCCCGACTTGGGAACACTCGAGAAATTCTCGGAGGTCTTCGAGAGCGTGGTCGTTGTCCAGCTGTGTACGTTCTTAGAGAAATTCTTGTCGGTGGAATACTGCACCTGATAGCCGACCGTGCCTGCGGTACCCTTGTTCCAGGTGATCTTGAAGGCGCCCTTGGTGCTGGTGATTGTCTTGATCTCGTTCTTGGCAGGCTTTACGACAAAGGTCTTTTTAAAGGTGCCCGTCGTGTTCTTGCCGTTGCCCTTAACTGTGATTGCAGCGGTACCGACGTTCTTATTGGCTGAATAAGAAACCGTATACTGGCCTGTGGGGATAACGTCGCCGTCCTTGAATTTTACGGTAACAGCCGGCTTTATCGCAGAGCCCGTATAGGTGTAGCTGCTGTAGGGGATAGTCACCTTGGCATAGCTCGAGGTCAGATCAAGGGGCTTGACGGTGAATTTCTTGGTGAGGGTGCCGGAGTAGGCGTTGATACCTGTAACTGTGATAGTTGCAGTGCCGACATTTGTGTTGTTCTTGTAGGATACGGTGTAATCCGTGCCCTTTGTGAGCTTCTTTCCGGAGCTGTCCTTGACCGTAACGGTAGGCTTTATTCCGCGCCCGCGGTAGGTGTAGGAGGCGTAGGGAATGGTGACCTTATAGGAAGAGATAGTTTTGCGTGTTGCAAAGGTCAATCCACAGTTTTTTGCGTAGCTTTCAGCTGTAGAACCCTTTGTGCCGTACATAATAAAACCGTCAACCGGCAAGTCACAACCGCTGCTTCCATAGGGGCTTGGGTTCTGTTCGTCCTCACATCCTATCGCGTTTGACCCGATTCCGCCTTCTGTATATGACGTGGCAATATATGTTACACTGCTTGGGACAGCCATTTTCTTTATATTGCTGCAATTATAAAATGCAGCACAATTAATAGATTTCAATCCTTCGGGAAGGATAACAGTTTTAATATTTTTATTGCCAGAAAAAGCATATTTTTCTATGCTGGTAACTGTACTTGGCACAGTGAAGGTGCTATCTGTTTTTGCTGTGGGATAAAGAATGAGTTTTGTTTTGTTTTTATCATATAAAATGCCATTTGATGATGTGAAATATTTATTATCAGAAGCAACAGATATTTCGGGATTTCTTGAATAGAAACGATATTCAGTTTCGTTGAAATAGTTTACTATTATTGCTTGATCACGGATAAAGGTCACCGTTTTGGGTATCACTATCTTTTTTACGGTTTCGCACCCCGAGAAAGCACTCGCTTCTATACCCATGATCTCACAACCGCCAATGCTCTCAGGAATAGTTACCGTTGATGCTTTTCCGTTATATCCCATTATAACAGCATATTTGCTGTTAGCAAACCCAAGTTCAAAATCCGAATCAGCCGCACTTGCCGAAATCACTGTCGAACTGTCAGCTTTGTCTGCCGCAGGCAAAAATGCCGCCGCAGAGAACGCAAGAGCCGCAACCGCAGCTATTGTCAAAATTTTTCTTAACATTAAAAACCCTCCATCTATGAAATCAAATACAACAAACGATGTATTATATGATAATAATAACATAATTTATGTCATTTTGCAACAAGATTACAACATTTGTAGTATAATTTTGGTGAAATACACAATTAAGGAGTGAGAACATTATGCAACATTTGCTTGAATCCGAAAACACATAAAAAACAGCCGCCCCACGGACGGCTGTTTCTTGTTTCTCAATACACCTTATAATACTTAGTCATCTTTGTCTCAAAGATCGTGGTGCAGAAGCCAACCGCTGCGCAGACAGCTGCGATGACGCCCACCACCAGAAGTATCTTAGCAAAGGTCTTCATGTGCATCTCCTCCTTGAAAAGTCTGTTGCCGCTCCCGGGCTCGTGCTTATATATAGTATACATTATTTCCGCGCATTTTGCAAGCCCTATCAGACAAAAAAACACAGATAATCTGTCGGCTGATAAAAATGATAAAAAGAGGTTTTTCAAAAGTCCGCCCCTCCGCGAAGCCCCGACCCAGAGCCCGACAAATGAAAATTCCCCCGCCCTGTTGTGGGCGAGGGAATTGCGCGGTGCACGCCAAAAAAAGTCCGCCCCTCCGCG